>JAJZFJ010000213.1 GCA_021805395.1 bacterium | reverse complement strand
GGTATGAGTACTCTGCGATGGATAGCTTTCCCCTACGAACTGATGTTGAGATTGTGGCACAGCGTATGCATCAAACACATAGCTCCTCAGGACATTCGCAGATGCGTCTGTAAGTATTGGATACATGCCCACAATGTCTGCATGGTGGTACTCATCATTCATATTTGTAACATTCTGCCGTATCAGCATGCTGCTGCACCCGCCTCCAGCTCTGAGGTATTGTGAGCTTACACTCCAGCTGCTTCCGGTGAGCGTACTAGTCTCCTCGACCATCTCACCGGCACCACAGGTTACTCCACAAGGGTACCATGTCCACAGATCGTTTACGATGTCCTTGCTTCAGCACCTGTTGCCGTAAGTATACTAAGAATAAAGATACGTCAGAGACTATTATCTAAGAATATCTGACTCTAAAATGGGGTCATAATAGGAAGTAAACACTTCTCTGTCAAACCGTATTCAGCAGATAGATTTGCTATTTCTTTGTGCTGAATCAATGCATACAACAGATGTTCTACTTTTGGATAATCACTTTTATATTCTGCAATTATATTATGTACTGTCCGAAGAGTAGATTTTGCATCTGGACCCATTATTACCTGCGCCAGAGGATCATAGTACTTTGGCAAAACGTTCATCTCGATCTCTGACGAGACTTTTGAGATAAGGTTTACCCAATTAAAGTCACTATCAACTATCCGCATTCGTAGATGGGTTGCTGAACGAAGAGCACCATACATTAGAAGATATGGCTCAATAATACTGATATTCCTCTGCTGAGCCTCGCGGCCAGCGACAACAATTGCATGGTAATAATGACGTTCTCTTTGCACGCGAACTTGTCGTATATTTCCTATTATCTCAAAAAACATCTATTTCCTCCGTAGTAGGCTGACTAAAACATACATATCAACATGGCTATTGAATTCGCTTGGACAGGATATATGAATTACTAGTTATTTTATTATCAATATCATCTCCCTTTGCATATCGTATCATATAAATCCATACACATATCTGAGGGTCCATCTGGCAATCTTAAACAAAACAATATGAGCCATGTGCATCTACCTCTCAGGCCAAAAGATAGGCAAATAACCGCACACGTATGCCATGGCCAATAATGCAAAGCTAAGCATGCAGTTAAACATGAAAGAACACTCGGACCAGTGCTCAAACAGGTATGATTAGCCAATGATTTCTTGCTAGTCACATTCAAGGCTCTTGCCTGAAACGAAACTGCCCCACCATTTGGCGATGACGACATTCCTGGCTCTGATACACCTTTCAGGCATGTACCGGTATGAGTACTTTGGACTGGATAGCTCTCGCCTATGAACTGCTGCTGAGACTGTGGCACTGCGTATGCATCAAACACATAACTTCTCAGGACATTCGCAGATGCGTCTGTAAGTACTGGATACATGCCCACAATGTCTGCATGGTGGTACTCATCATTCATATTTGGAACATTCTGCCGTATCAGCATGCTGCTGCACCCGCCTCCAGCTCTCAGGTATTGTGAGCTTACACTCCAGCTGCTTCCAGTGAGCGTACTTGTCTCTTCCACCATCTCGCCAGCGCCACATGCTACTCCACAAGGGTACCAGGTCCATTGGTTGTTGGCGATATCCTTGCTCCAGCGTCGGTTACCATCGGCACCATAAGCATACTCATATGCGAGAGTGCCGCTGTGCGAGATGCTGAGAAGCTGCGCCTCTTCGTTGTACGTAAACTCACGGGTATAACCTGACCCAGGCATCGTTGCCAGAGTAGTGTCTGCATTCCAGGTATAAATCTCTGTCAAACCTGTAGCACTATCGATACACTGGTCTAACCGGCCTGCCCCGTCATAGCTGTATGCACCGTTATGAACAGTTTGACCTAAGTTGTTGATAACATCGGCAGTTTTGCGGTTTCCATCGCTCCAGTAGGTATACGCACCACTATATGACGCCTGGCCAATCCGTGCTTCGTTCAGCATGTTGCCAGCTCCATCATAGCTGTAGGTAGTAACGTCGCCACTAGGGCTCTCGACAATTCTTGAGAGCTGGCCGTTATTCAGATAAGTTGCGGCATAACCGACTATGAGGCTTGATGTTGCAATATAGGTATGTGTGAGGTTTGTTACCCTGCCAGCAGCATCGTAGGTATATGCCACCTCCACTCCATTCGGATACAGGCAGGTGTTCAACTGCCCATCTGGTGTATAAGTGAGTGTGGCTGTTCCATTGTCAGAACTGTCAACCACCTTGATGAGCTGATAATTCGAGTTATAGCTATTGGTGATCTTTCTGCCCGTCACGTCTGTTTGCCAGAGAAGGTTACCCACTCCATCCCAGTTTGCTTGGGTATTGCCTCGTGGGTCGGTTGCAGAGATCTTCCTGCCGTTTGCATCATACGTCCATGTACGCACGCCTGTTGTATCGCTTGACTGGACAAGATGGCCCTCAAGATCGTAACTATAGCTCTTGCCCGGATTACCAGTTGTAGGATAGGCAACGTCTGTGGTTCGTCCCCATGCATCCAGTGTATAGTTGGTGATCCAGCCAAGAGCACTTTTGCGCTGTGTGAGATGGCTTCCCAAATCATAGGAGAAGCTGGTGGCATTGCCAAGAGGGTCCAGAGTTTGTACGTTGTTACCATATTGGTCATAATCATAGCTTGTTACTCTGCCCATAGGATCTGTTGTTGCAGCTATGCTGCCATCAGAATTGAGAGCAAAGCTGGTTGTTTCACCATTCGGGTTTGTTATGGCAACCACATTTCCTTTGCTGTCTAAGGTGTTGGTAGTTTTGTTGCCTATAGCATCCGTTGTTGATGTTCTGACAGAGTTCACTCCATATGTATAGGATGTCTGATACCCTAGTGGGTTTTGCGAGATTAAATTGTTGCCCAGAGAATCATATGTGAACTGGGAGACATTGCCAGATGGCGAAGTGGTTGAAATGACATTATTAAAACTATCATACGAACTTTTAAACACATTCCCAAGCGGTGAAGTTGTAGAGATCAGTCTTCCAAGGCTATCCAGAGCATACAAAGTTGTATTGCCATTCATATCTGTCCAGGATAGATTTGTGTAGTTGGCAGATGCTGTATTGCCTAATGGATCTTTTGCACTCTGTAGATTTCCAGAGCTGTCAAATGTATATTGCCAGGTATTGCCTAATCTATCTGTAATCTGGTTCACATTTCCATTGGTGTCGTATCCGATGACTCTGGCAGGGTTCTGACCGTTGATTGCAGGATCGTGGATGGCAGTTACCAGATTGGCTGTATCGTAAGTAAGTGACCATATCCGTCCCTGACAGTCTGTGATATACGTTAACTGAGCACCTGTATATTCCAGGGTAAGACTGCGACCAACACTGTCTGTTACAGATGTGAGGTAGGAGCCTGATCCATAAGTGAGGGTAATGGCATTGCCATTGGGGTCAGTAATACTTGCCAGCATTCCATCAGCAGATCGGAATGCATACACCATTCCACTTTTCGTGGTGAGGGTCCATGATCCATCTGAGTTATGAACAAGTGAGTTGTAGATTCCCACTGGTGGTATATAGCTACTGCCTGAGAGTGTATAGACTGTCTCGCTGCCATCCGGCTGGATGACGGTTCCAGTTCCCTGCCCTGTCACAACTGCCATCCTGTAGCTATAGCTCCATTTGGCACCGACTGCTGAAGAGCGGGTTGACTGGCTGTTGAAATAGAGTGCGAAGGACAGCCCTGTTTTGCCACCCCATCCACACACTGGAAGTGTAAACTGACCGTTGCCACATGCAAGGTTTGCGTTGCCATGCCCGAGACCGACGGAGGGCTGCCAGGACAGAGGAGAACCGGGAGATGAAGTTGACGGTGGAAGCGAATTGGCGGATGCTGGCTGCTGGCTTGCGGTACTGAGTGCTGCAGCTGCTGTAACGCTGGCAGCGGTGGCTGTAAGGCCTTTGAGGAAGCTTCGCCGCGAGGTACCGGAAGCATTAGACGGATCTACTGCCTGTCCGTTGGGCGTTGGGCGTTGGGCGTTGGGCGTTGGGCGTTGGGCGTTGGGTCCTTCATCTCATCTGTCATTATCTATTGTCTCCCAGTCTTCATTGATGGTTATGCGCTATGCATGGGAAAGAGAAAATATGTTTAAGCAATATGCCTATTCAGTTTACATAGATATCTTATCACATTGTTATAATGGAGTCAAGTATTATTTTAACTATTTCTGAAAATAAATAAGAATGTATTTCTTTCCCTGTATTTCTTGGTTCTAATTACATATCTCTTAACATTTTCTTAACAAATACACCATTTTCTTAACAGAATGTTAACAATTCACCCCCGCATTCTTAACATATTCTTAATATATAATCAAATAGAAACTTAACTGAAATTCTATGAATTTACCTACTATGTCTTAGCAAGAGTACACAGGTACCTCATAAGCAATGGGGATCAATAGATGCTTGCACAGATTATTAATGGTACAAATGGTTAATACAATAGTCTTGACATTGTATAGTCATAATTATCCTGTCTGTAAACACTGGCGTTTTTAGGTATTGCTTGGAACGAGCAAGGAATTGGTGCTGCTTAACGTTACCACAATGGAGAAAATCATTCACCAAAAGCAATCCGCACTCGTACTCTTCCTTAATGAGCGCAAGCGAATGGCGAGGGGAGGGTCGCGCCGACAGATGCGGGGAGAGGTGCCGAAGGCATATGGGAAGAACATAACAATATGAACTGTAGTATGGTCCACGAAGCAGACAATGGCGTCTAGCCCACGCAGGTGGGCTTTTGGATTTCAGCACGGTACTTCAGTGCCGTGCATATGACGACGCAGCTACGGAATCTCCGGTGAACAAGCAAGCAGCACGTGCCACGACCGGTTAAATCCGGTCTCTGGCGGGCAAACCGTCCGCCTGCGCGGACGAGATGCGACGGACTGCTAACCTTACGGGCTCAACTACTGAGCATGTAGGCAATATCAAGCAATAAATACCCAGCCGCAACGGCTCGCACTCTGTCCGCCCACCATTATGGGTTATCCCCCATAAATGAGGGCTATCTGCCATCTCCAAACATTGCAGTAACGCAATTATTGGATGGGGGAAATACGTAAAGCAGAATGAGTAGCACGATCACCACCTATATATCTCAGTCACCCAGGAGTATCAACATGGAATCCACAGACTCTACGCCCGGTATTGTTACCTATAACATTGATCCGGTTAGTAGCAGTGCCCGTTTTTCTATACGACATTTTGGAATTGCGTTCTCACGCGGAGAATTCAGCGAAGTAGATGGCACTGTAACTCTCGACACATCCGATTTAACTAAAACAGCCATCACTGCTTACATTAAAACAAACTCTTTCAGCACCAATCACGAACAGCGAGATGCACATGTAAAAAGTTCCGACTTCCTGGATGTAGATCAGTTCCCCACCATAACCTTCGAGTCGACTTCTGCCAGCATAGGTCTTAACTCTTACCCAAATGTAACGGGAAACCTCACTTTACATGGTGTAACCAAATCTATCACACTAAGCGTGCAGGAGATCTCAGATGAGGTTAATGACGGGTATGGACACCGTAGAGTTGGTGTAACTGCCATTACAAGGATAAGGATGAGCGACTACGGAATTAAATTTGATGGTAAGCTTGAGAATGGAGCCAGAATACTTGCAGATGAGGTCGATATCACGCTTGATATTCAACTTATAAGGTAATCTGAAAAGTCTGAGATAGCAAATTATAACTTTGTAGCTGGAACCATCCATCTTGATCCACATGATAAGTTGGATGGTTCCATTTATTTCACGGATAAGCCTAAATAGCCTGGATGCATCGTTTAATCCAAAGCTGGATGGTCTTTCACATACTTGCTGGTATATGTATGCTTCAGAGCTTTATCTGTGGCGGATTCCGTTGTTCCTCCCCAGGAGACGAAATAGTCCCAGTATTCACCATAGCTCCTCATCAAAGGAATATTGGGTACTCCACCGAATTCAGAGATTACCAATAATTTGTGTCCATTAAACTCATGCATCATCTGCTGATAGAGGCTGGTGAGTGGATCATCCTGACTCTTCGGGTAGGCATCCACACCCACGATATCCACATACTTGTTACCTGGATACCAGTCCATATTGCCGCCGCTTGTGTACACCCAAATGAGGTTATGGATCCCATAGTAGTTTGTAAGCCGGTTGTAAAGCAGATGCCATAGCTGTTTGAAGGCATCTGGTCCGTGTGCGCCCCACCAGAACCATCCGCCTTCCGCCTCGTGAAGAGGACGCCACAGGATGGGAATATGATCAGCCTGGAACTTCTTCAGCTGCATAGCAATTGCCCCAATGTTTTGCAATAATGCTTTGTACTCCGGCGAATTATGGTTCGCAAGAGCCTGCTGAACATTAAAAGTGGTTGCATAAGTATAAAAGCCACTCCACCAGTGGGAAACAACAAGCTTGCCATCCTTGCTAGTATACGATTTGTCTATCAGATGCATGGGTGCATTCCAGTGCCATGAGAGGGTGATATCATAGCCCTTGTTGGCATCGGCTATTAGCTTCTGCACTGTCCCTTCTGGATGCGCTCCATGAGCAATCCTGGATGGCGAGTAGTCCATTAAGTCACCCCCCACAAGCATAGGTGCTGCACCAGATTTGGTGAAGATATAGGCTGCATCCTTCATGGAGTAGCAGCCAGACCCCGTCTGCTTGCCATACATCGAGACAAGGCTGTGAAACAGTGCACGAGCCTGTGGCGTCGCTTTCGGGTCGCTAAGGGTCTCAGCGGGCAGTTTCGGAGGTGCCATTGGGCTAGTGGGCTGAAGGCTCACTGCATCAATGTCGTAGTAGTTCCAGCCTCCTCCAATAGAGAGCGTGTTCACACCATTATTCAGACGCACAATGCCAGCATCGCTACTAGCCCACACCTGCCCGGTTGCTGCAAACATTCCGCTCATTGTCTGTCCATCCACCACCATCCCGTAACCTTTTGGGCCAGCAGGTGAACTATATCGAATAGTGATCGTGTACAGACCTGCCCGCGCAGGAAACTGAAATGAAAGCTGGTCAGCACTGGATATGAAGCCCGTTGCATATCCGCTGCCGCTGTAGCCAGGAATGCTCGTCGCGATAGTAGTGCCAGTTAGTTTGCCATTAGCAGCCAGCAGATGGATTGATGTATGGCTAGCCTCAGCATTGCAATCTACTGAGAACACAAGGGAGGTGTATATTGTGAGTGCAGTGAATAGCATTGCATACCTGCGATGACTGACATTTTTCATAATTGCTCCTTTACAACGTAAACATAATCTATCGGTATATCCAAGCATTTTACCTTAGTTAATTGCCCACAACTAGCATTCACTATATGGAAAGGGTATGTATTCTTCCATAGAAGAATCGCTCACAGGTGTTCAGTCGGGGTTTTGTAAAGTAAAATTATCAGGAACATTTTGCTACAATTACACCGTTTACCTAATAGCCTAGTTAGATTATATCCTGAATAGAGTGATAGGAATTAAGTAAAATTTATATCTTGAGGTAGTATTATATGGACTGGAATTACCAAAGGATCATTTACATGAACAGAAAATTATTAGGTGCATTTCATAAAAGTATTTCAGTTATCGGTAGTCTGGGTCAGGAATATTCAATATATAAAATATTGCAAAAAGGCAACACAATATCTGATATCCAAGATAGAGCGGAGTTTTTCATGGATCAATCAAATGATTTTATGGAAAGGGATAATTATAAAGGGTCTCTGAGACTGATTGACACAGCCAAATCACTCTATGAGACAATAGATGACAAAGAGAAGATAGCTGACATCTATCTCCTCACAGGAATGGCCTATCTATGCATTGGAGATTCTGGTGCATGCATTGAGCATATGGATCTGTATATTCAGATGGTATTCAGTGAACTTAAGGACGACAAAATCGGGTTAAGCAAATATGGCTCCGCATTGAAATACAAGGGGGCAGCCTATGGATATTTAAATCAACAAGATGAAGCAGAGAAATTTCTGCAAGAGAGTCTGACGGTCTTCAAGAAGACTAACGAAACTGATGAATTAGCAGATGTGAATAAAATGTTGGGCATGCTCAAGTTTGATAATCACAATTTCGGTGAAGCAGAAACTATGTTCAGATCAAGCGCAGAATATTACAGGGAAAACGAAGATATACGCAACTTTTCCAGTGTAACAGCTCTTCGATCCATGGTTATAACAATGCATAGTAATATCGACATTGGTTTAGAATTGGCAGACCTGTCCCTTCCTTATTTAATAAAATATAATATGCATTCTGAAATAAAGTTGATAGCATATACAAAAGTATTAGCTAATTTTTGTAAATTAAGTTTTAATGAAATAGATATGAAAATCAATGATATCAATATATATAACAAGCAGCAATGGAGAAAAGATTTCTCTGATTTAATGCAATTTTTAGATGGGTATATTTATGATATCAAAGGAGATTTTCTACGTGCAGAACTGCACTTTAAACGTGTTCTCGCAAAATATAAGCGTATTAAGAATACCCAGGAGTTATCTCAATTGTATCTTATACTTAGTACGGTCTATCTCCACCAGAACAAAATAGATACAGCCAGAATATATCTTGATAGGTACACAGGGTGTATAAACATGATCCCGGGTTCAGATGAGAGCATCGATTATCTACATTGTAAAAGTGCGCTAGCCTATCATCTTTCAGAATACTCTGATGCCAGATCCTATCTGTATCTGGCGAACAGTTTGCGCGAACAGAGACTGCGATATGAAGACGTTTATACCATGATATGGCTAGGGAGAGTTGAGCACAAACTCAAGAAATTAGATAGTGGTCTACTATTATTATTCTATGCTCTGCAATATTTTATCAATAGGGGGATCAATCTTGGATTGTATGATATTCTTGAGTATCTTTCGTATATTCTCTTTGATAGAAAGGCTTTCGATATTTCGGTACAACTGATTGGTCTGGCACAACAACTACGAGAAAATTTTGGTACTCCTGGAATGCCAATTGAACAAGAATAATACAACAGAATCATTGCCAAAATGAAGCATCAAATTGGAGATGAGGCATTCGAAAATAGTATGCAAATTGGTAGGCAGTTATCCATGGAAGAGATACTTACTTTGGTTGAAAAGTATTCTGATCAGTAAGCTTGAAGACCATACTCTGGGTGTGTGAGTATATGAAGGGATATCTTTCACATATGCATCATTGGGCGAGGAAATTACCCGCTGCACAATCAAAGGAATATGTGAAATCTATTGCGAAAGAGAACCAAAGAATCTTCATACCTAATTTGAATAGAACAAAAGACGTGGGCAAATAAACCAGCGGCAAAACTTGCAAATACCGGTTCACCAACCCTATGGAATATTTCAAAATACATGAATGACATTACAACATATGACTTCATCTTTGCGAGGTTGAGAAGTACAAGAATGGAGTAGATGATTTACAGGTTACGTGAGCTAAATAGGCAGTCTTAGCTGGGTCAGACCTTAGTTAGATTATGTGTGATAATCACTACAGAGTATAGCTAGGCACTCTTTCATATCGCGAAACATTCACATGTTGGCATCCATGATTCCATACTATGCTATCATCAACACCACACTGTGTGCTGCATTGGCATATTCTTCCAATACGAAATGTGAGTATTCAGGTAATGCTCTCTACGTCTTACTATTGAATGAGGCTAAAGATTACCAGGAAGCCAATAGGGATCGAGTTCATGCGATATTTGTCATGGTGATTAGTGGAGCTATATATGAGCAATGATGAGAAAAAGAGAAGCCAAATAACACCGAAGTATATTCCACTAGAAGGATTGCCATACTACTCTATTCTCTATACTGACAGACGATTTACCCAGTCAGCGAAGAAGGGCAGGCATAAGACGGTTGAATGTATAGATACCTTCATTGCTGAGCTGCCAGCTGATGTTACACCATTGGACTACTATTACATTCTCGAAACAACATTTATCCACATATTCTACGCAAAAAAGGTGACTGAAGCTATTGCCACACTGGATGATATGAGGAAAATAGGAATCCCTGATGGAGATGGCCTGGAAAGTCGAATAGCAAAATATCTCTACTATGAACTTGATCAAATTGAGTTAGCCCTGGAATATTTAAACGCTGATCTGAGGTTTGCACGCAACAAGGACAACACAGTTGAATACACACTAGCATATATGCGCTATGTAATGAGTTTCAGAGTACTTATACTGGCAGATTCAGATCCTCATGGTCAAAGATTAGTCCATGCTCCAGATGAATTGTGTCAAATATCCTATGCTGCTTGTTACTCACATGAACATATAGCAACAGCCATCAGAATCTTGTTATCACTGAATAGATTTCCCTTCAACTGCGTGAATATCATGTATGCGATATGGCACGAACTGATGGCAAAAGTACGATTTGGTCTAGAAGCCAATTCACATTGTATTGAAGAGGTGGAATGGTGGCTGCAAAAAAATCCGGATAGGAGTGAGTTAGGTAACTGTTGACTACAGACAGTTTCACAATACAAATGCTTTATAATGAGACGCTTCAATGAAACCTGCACGACGACCAATATTAATAGGCATAATCTGTTTCCTGATGATTTCTCTGATATGGTGCAGTTTTGCCCCGTACTATCTGTATGTCTACAGAACTAATCTAAATTTCAGACTGGTGACAGCAGTAGGTGATGAATCCGTGTCAGAGGTGCAACAGTCTATCCATGCTGGGGGAAATGTTAACACAGGCGTCTATGATTATCCATTGACGCATTACACATGGCTATGGACATTCCCGTCATCTTCTCTGTCAAACTATATGCCTCCACTAGATTACCTCATCCTTTCAGGTAAAAGAGGAACTCCTGTAAATTCTGATGCGATGAAAATAATTGGTATCCTGTTAAGCCATGGAGCGGATATCAATCGTGTCGACTGGGCGGGAGATACACCTTTAATCGCAGCAGTTAAATGCAGAAGGGTTGTGGTAGTAAAACTCATACTCAGTTATCACCCCAAACTAAGTTTGAAGGATGCTAAAGGAAGAACGGCATTACAAATCGCAGAAGCATTACACTATTCTTCTATCGCGGAACTCCTGAAACAACAGATTAGACAATGGCATGGGTAACAGATTTAGACCCTACACGTTTCCAAAAGGTACATGAATTCTCAGTATAGTGAGGGACAGTGCAATAGCAAAGTCTGGCTCCTGCATTTGAACGTCAAAACTGGAATTGAGGGAAGCATTCTGTTTCTTGTGTAGAGAATGTTAAATTGAAGCTTCATGCATTAATCTGAGGAGTGGAATACTAAACCTCAATCTACTATCATCTTTCGTTAGATGATAAATCAAATCCACTTTATCTCTATTGGTGGGTATTTCTATAGCGATAACACCATCTGCAACATCCAGCCTGCACCATCTCTCCTCCACCGATATCATCTGATGAAGTGTAGAGGTGCAGGCTGGAGCAGCTACCTAAGACTCGTGCAATACTGGTTCACCCGCAGATGCTTGTTCCTTTGCATTCCTTGCTGCCCACTCTTCCGTCGTATTTGTGCGTGGGAAAGGCTCATTGGGAACTGGAATGCCCAGTGCGGCGCAGATCGGTTCCCAACCCTGACTTGCCTCCCACTCCAGAAGTCGTTTTGGATTAATGGTCTTTCTGACTTCCTCATTGTGTTTCAGAAATTTCCCAACACAGATATCATGGTCATGAAGAGAGGTAGTAAATCGGTTTTCAAACATTGTGTTTACCATGGTTCGCCATTCTGAGCCCGGCATACTGTCAATCTGATTAAATATTGTAGCCTGAGTACTTCGCCACCATGCTTCTGGATCGCGTACTGAAAGCAAAACCAGAGCATCGGGATATGCCTCGCTCAACTCTTTCCAATAAGCAGATGCAGGCCAGTCCACCGCTGCCGAATAACCTTCAAATAGCATGTCCCAATCTGGCATTTCACCATCTGCAGCAGACTGCCATGCTGGAACATGCTCTGGATGCTTGAATACCTCTATCATGTGATAGCATGGCGTACCCAGCAGCTTTTCCAGTCCAAGTTTTAACGAATGCGTGCCCGTCCTCCCGTATCCCGCTCCGACAACTTGCAGCCCCATTAGATCTTCTCCTCTACATAAAGTTAAATCTTATCGCCTGGCAGCTTGAAATCAACAGCATTCAAACCTTCAGGTCTATAACCAAATCTCAGCAGATTAAAATGCAGCCAAATCCATTGAAGTAAACAAAATCACGCTAATTGATTACATATCGAGCATATAAGCATATTGTTTAATCTGTTGTCAAGAATGTGTTGATGAACTGCTAGAAATATGTTAATTAAGGCTATCCAGGTATTCGACATATTGACAAGGGGTATTAAGTATGATACAATCGAACTAGTACGCATTGATACTAAAATCAATATGTTTGATAGAGGTAATTTATATGTTAGAAAAAAAGAGCGGATTCACTCTTATTGAATTGTTAGTAGTAATTGCGATTATCGCAATTCTAGCTGCAATTCTATTCCCTGTCTTCGCACAGGCCAGGGAGAAAGCACGAGCAATTTCCTGTCTTTCAAACGAAAATCAGATTGGTCTCTCCATCATGATGTATGAGCAGGATTATGATGAGAATGGACCAGTTGGGATTGATAACTGGTACTCTGGGTCTGGCTGGGCTGGTATGGTATACCCCTACCTTAAGAGTGTTAACGTTCTGAAATGTCCCGATGATACATCGGAATCTGTCGTTTCGTATGCTTACAACTCTAACTTTGTTCATCCACAGGGGTTTGTATGGACTGGAACAAGCTCCAACCCTCCCACCACATACCCTCTTGCACAACTGAACGAACCAGCATCCACTGTTCAGCTGTATGAGGTTACGGGAAACTACGATCCAACCACAACAAGCTGGTACAACGATTACACGATTGCGCAGGGTGCTGATTACGGATCACCAGCAGGCAATGATGTGAACTATGCAAAAGGTGTGGGCAGCTGGTCTAACCCAATCAATCTGAAACAAGCAACAGGATATACGTTCGATACACATAACTACTCAGGTTTCGCTTCTCCCACAGGGCGCCATTCAAACGGATCAAACTATATTTTCTGCGATGGCCATGCAAAGTGGCTTCAGCCTTCTGCAGTTTCAGGAGGTTGGAACGATGACATGGAGCCGTACAATCTTCCCTGCGGCTTACCAGACCAGAACGCCGTATCTACGAGACAGCTCTCGGCTTGTAATGTAGCAGTAACTTTTAGTCTGATGTAAACATTGTTGCCTGGGTGCTTAACTAAGTGCCCAGGCAATACCACAACTATCTGGATTTGATCAGGATTTGAGGATCCAACACAGAATGTCCATATACAAAACTCTTGTTATTTTAATAGTCATCTTACTCGCTACCGGTTGTGCAAGTCATCAATCTTCCTCCGTACAGCCTCCAGGCAAGAAACTCACAAATGCACAAATTCGTGCTGCATTTCTTGCTTCCAGAGCTCAATCAAAACAGGTGCAGTCACCGGTCCAGAAATAGAACTCAGTAAAGGGAAAGATCTGTATTATCAGATGACCATTCCCCTGTACGCTGTCTCAGCTTTCGAAATGAACTTTTCCTTTAACCGCAACATGCTGCAAAATTCCGCATAACCGCAGGATGCGATGTCGGTGTGATACGTAGTTCTTCCTCATATAAACAAAGAAGTGAAAAGTAAGAAAGATATCCCATGCTCTGCTACTCACAACTATCAATGAAGTTCGGTTTAGCTGCTGCCGCAGTCGTTATGGGTACGGTTGTGGCATCCAGCACCCAGCTTTCTTCATCACCCCACCAGGTAGCCTTCTCCTGGAAGAATGTTGCATTAGGAGGTGGAGGGTGCTGGGTTACTGGAATCGTTGCCTCCAATTCTAGCAGTAAATCCGTGAAGAATGCTCTATACATTCGCACTGACTGCGGGGGCGCATACAGATACTCAAAACAGGGATGGGTACCGATCACAGATTGGCTGCCATTCGAACACCGTGGAGATTATGGGATCGAGTCTATAGCAGTCGACCCACACACAGGGGCGAATGTATATATTGCAAGTGGAGGGTACACACCAGATAGTGGACGAGATGCGGGCACAATCTATCGCTCATCGGATTATGGCAAGCATTGGAAACAGTCGTATTTCAATCATGCTCCGGAGATAAGATTTGAAGGTACCACAGGACTTTCCATGTGCGGCAATGGAGACCGGCGATGGGGTGGTGAGAGACTGGTCTGTGATCCAGGAAAAGCAGGTACCCTCCTGTTTGGCTCAAGGTATCAGGGTCTATGGTATACGGACGACAATGCTAAAATATGGAACCAGATATCAGGCATACCCTCAGGTAAAACAGGTTACGGCATTACAGCTGTCTCCTATGATCCCAGAGGCAACGGTATAGTCTACGCAGCGGTTGAGGGTGTTGGGATCTACGATTCAAAAGACCATGGGCGCACATGGAAAATGTTAACTGCCACTCCTTCATTCCCTGCCACAGTAAGAAGAATGACTGTAGCCTCGGATGGCAAGGTATGGATGACCTTCGGGGTATCCACTTCGGGCAATATTGCAGCCACTTCTTCCCGGGGAGGAATTGCGGAGTATATCCCAGATGAAAACAGATTCAAACTTTACGATCCTGTCGCTGGCGGTGCTGCCTACTATATAGGTCTTGGTGTGAACCCTGCAAACCCTGATGACGTTATTGCAGCTGCATCAACCAGTCTCAACAGTGAAACTGGCAGCAGTACCATCTGGCAAACTGGGGACGCGGGCAAAACCTGGACAAAACTTGATCCAACGCTGAAATCTATGTTACCGTGGTACAAAACGAACAACTACACCATTTCCGATTTTCTCTACGATCCCCACGGTGATTTTGGTGCTCCGGGCAGCGTGTGGTACACCGATGGAACTGGTATCTGGCATACCAATGGACCTGTAAAAAGTGTTAATCCAACATTTGTTTCCGATGAGAAAGGGCATGAAGAGATGTGTGTAACCTCTCTTTGTTGTCCTGTATCTGGAAGGTACGGTCTACTGGCAGGTGTGATGGACCAGGATGGATTTGCCTGGAAACGAGGACAGTTTTCTATCTATCCCAAAGCTCATCTCATAAATAATATCCAGGGTCCATGGTCTGGTATTGAGCTTGCATTAAGCAGTGAAGCAAGCGATTCCAGCAAAGTTGTCACCGTCTATTCACAAAGCGATTTTGCTGGGCCATATCATTTTGCCTACTCATCAAACGGTGGCAAAAGCTGGGTTTCAAACGGGTATCAAGGTGCTGATGGATGGGTGGATTATTTTCCTCAAAAACTCAGCATTCAGGGGCAGTCTGCTAACTTCACACCCCTTGCTGTTGCCATTAGCAATTACAACCCCAAAAACGTTGTTGTTATAGGAAACTGTTTAGTGAATGGAAATCTTACTCTGGTGAGTATCTATACTACCAATGGAGTATCTACCAGAAAGTGGAATGTATCTGCAGGTTTCATCGACACAAAATACAGATCTGAATGTGGAATTGGAGAAGCGAATACCATACTTCAGGCTGGAAATAAACGCGGAGTTTTCTATGCAGTGAATGGTGGCAATATTTACAAAAGTACAGATTCTGGCGCTAGCTTCATGAAACAAGGTAATCCAACAAAAGGTGCAGTTTGGGGAATGCAGAAGCTCCAAACTGTTCCTGGAGCCAATGAGTCCCTCTGGTACAGTGCAGAAGCAGATACAGGCACTTGGCAAAACCATCTCGCCAAACAACCGGCCTGGGAAGGCCTCTACCATTCCACTAATGGAGGGCATACATGGACCAAACTGCACGCAGTATCCCGTTGTATCACTTTTGCATTAGGTGCAAAAAAGTCCGGAAGTAAATTCTTTACTCTCTACTATCTGGGCAGAAACAGCGAAGCTGGCTTAAACCCAAACACTCATACTGTCTATTACTCCACGAATGGCGGCGAGAGCTGGAGCAATATGCTTAAAGGAGATGAAAACAGGCTGGGTGATTACCCCCTGCATATGACAGTCAGCATGGATAGTTTTGGACGTGTGTTTGTAGCAACTGAAGGAAGAGGGATCTTCTACTCTCAACCTACAAGTTAAACTGTCATGCCAGAGACAGTTGAGTAGCTTGTTAAGACCACTATTCAGGCTCTCATCTATTGAAAATCGGTAAGATACAGGTACTTTTGCTCCTGGTCAGCAGATAGATACCACACGTCATGTAGTAGCATTCTCACTATTTCATAAAGGTATAATCCTCTTAAATACAGGAACTTTTTACTCACTTATTATGGCGAATATTAAAGACATAGCTCGGTTAAGCGGTGTAGCACCTACCACAGTTTCTGCCGTTCTCAATGGCCGTAAACATCTGGTGGCAGAAGCAACTCGTGAGCGCATACTGAAGGTGATGCAGGAACTGCGGTATGTGCCTGGTCCACTGTTTTATGGTGACAGATATAACGATAATATGAGTACCACTCTCGCTGTACTATACATGTTTGAGGAAGGTGAGCCAGATCCTTACTATCTCACACTCCTTGCCGGCATGATAGAACAGTGTGCCAGTGATTTCATCAATCTGTTATCCATACGGGTACATAACTGGACCAACGCATTTGCTGAAGTGCGTAAACATATTGATGGCCGGTGTGATGGGATTATTACGATCATTTCAGACTATCCTGAAGATCTGCTTCAGGCGCTCACTGCAAGGCGCATCCCTATTGCAACAGTGAACATGGAGCGGGAAATGCCAGATCTCAACTCCATAAGCTCTGATATTTATGCGGGAGCTACTATGGCTCTTCAACATCTGTACGATTTGGGACATAGACGCATAGCAGCCTTAACAGCGGAAGTACACCCTGATTTACGAGGAAATGCATATACTGATTTTGCAAAATCCCATGAAATGCCATATTGCGAAGAAAATGTATTAAGGACAGAATGGAACAGGGCATCTGGATATGAATGTGCAAAAAAAATATTGCAGCGCACCAGTAATCGGCCAACTGCTCTTTTCTGTTATAACGATCAGATAGCGATGGGTGCACTCTCAGCCTGTAGAGATCTCGGACTAGATGTACCCGGAGACATCTCCATTACTGGCTTTGATGATCTGCCAGAGGCGTCAGTTTCACAACCAGCACTAACCACCGTTAGCCGCTCTCTGAAACGGGTTGGTATGGAAGCCGTCACCCTTTTAAAACGTCACCTCAATGACCCAAGCATTCCTTCTGGTGAACATATACAACTACCAATTAAACTGATTGTACGAGAGTCTACAGGCATTGCTCCCGATTAGAACCTCACTTCAAGCTATTTCATCTATAATCTGTGATGCAGATAGCCTATTCCGGCAGGTCTAGCTCCAATATTCGAAGGCACGCATATCACCGAGTGTGAATCTAAACCCATGCTTCACAAATCTGAACATCCAATAGTTACCCACATATTCATCTTTTTAACTTAGCAACTTATATATATTTTTATAAGTGAGTTTAGTGACTAATCCACATTACCTGCCCAGGTATGGGCACAACAACCACATGCAGTCACCGAAGAATTTCTCAGATAACGACCCCAGGTACCGAGATATCACTTGAAAATGGAACCTGTTACTAATATACAAGAGGATTTATAACGATGTACGGTAAACATTGAGATATTCCTGTTAGGAGATATGTGATGCGTTCATTAAAATTCCTGGGACTGATGGTTATGCTTCAGTTCTGTTCTACTGCAGTTAGCTCACCTCAAAAATACGTTGTTGAGATCTACCGGGGCATAACTTCATTAGACAAGATTGGGTATTCAAAAGTCTCCTATCGATATGACAGTGGACTCACAGGTACCATGCCTGAAGGGTGGTCAGGAATATTCACCACGGATACAGGTATTGCCTGTGGACCTTATGGTGAACAGAACGGAATGCACGCATGGCTCATTCACCCTCCATGGCGGAATGGCACAGGTGAGACCGACCAGTCATTCGAACTGGCATTACTTCAGGCTTCACGCATAACCCTCCGCTTCTCGTGTGCCATGCAGACAGGAAGCACAGATCCAGGAAAGTCTGATGGTGCAACATTCAGATTTTTTGTGAATGGCATCAAAAAAGTTGACTACAACACCAAATCCACTATGTGGAAAGCTTTTCAGTTCGATCTCACTCCCTACGCTGGCAAAGTAGTGAATATACGTTTTGAGACAGACCCGGGTCCTAAACGAGACCCATCGTTCGATTTTGCACTGTGGGGAAATCGTGAATTAGTTGTTAACGGTGGTCCAGCATTTCCATCTCTCGCTTTTAAGCCAGTGGATCCTGCGATAAATGCTCCCTGCCATGCAGATGGGCCTGATGATGCCCCCACCTCACCCAATAACACAAAAGGGCTTTTCAGATTGCAGACCACTATCAGCAGACATCCTGCAAGTTTTTTGTCAGGATTCAGATGCAAAACTGCACAGGGATACAGTCCGCTTTTGCTCGGCTTCGGATCCTGGGTTGATCTGGTAATGCCAGATGGAAGCATCGTAAGATCCAATTCATCCAAAGTTACCGCAACTATCTCTCAAACGATGAATGCAGAATCAGGAACCGTTCGAAGGAGAATACTTTACTCAGTAAGCGGCGAGAAAATCCCGCTAAATGTGGTGATCAAACACCCAGTAGGAGATACCGCTGAGGTTGATGTAACCTCCAGCAGTCATCAGATTGCAGCTATCCACTTCGGTCATATCGGTCCAGCCCCCTATCAGACTGTGGTAAGCATTCCGTATCTTGGATTTGTCAACATGCTGCCAGGACTTGGGCTGTTCACAAATACTATCCTGGATTTCAAGGACTCCCATGCCAGCAGAATAGCAGGTAACTCTGTCTACTATGATCCTTTGTTCCATGGCACACGTAATCCTGTTCATGACACGTGTTTCTACTGTGTTTCAAACGATATACTTGCTGTACTGCCAACACCTCCTAATCCTCCATCCCCTTATATTCATACAATGAGCCATCTTGTTGTTGCAGACACATGGAGCAGCGGTTCGTTCTCTTCAAGTGCAAATTGGACAAAGCTTCTTGCAAGTTATGGACTGAACCATCTCTGTATCATTGTGCATGTTTGGCAGCATGGCGGTTATGACAATGAACTGCCTAATGTATTACCTGCCAACACTGCGATGGGTGGCAACAAGGGAATGCAAGACTGGAGCAGAACCGCTGTCAGCTGTGGTGACAGGTTTGCACTTCATGAGAACTATGTTGATTTTTATCCAAACGCTCCACTATTCAACTGGAAAGATGTGGCCATCGACTCCAACGGTAACCCCCAGCCTGCATGGAAAAATTTAATTCAGTCGTATGCACTCTCTCCAGACAAAATTGCACATTATTCTAAACTTATAACCACTCAAGTGCAGGCTGATTTTGGTGAGAATGCCGGGTATCTGGATGTCCATTCTGCCGTAGCCCCCTGGTTCCATGTGGATTTTAATCCTGCTGAACCCGGGGCAGGCGAATTCCATACGGTGTGGGAGAGCTATACAAAGTTGTGGGATCTATTTCGAAAAGTGCATCATGGTCCAGTTCTTGGGGAAGGTAACAGACACTGGCGGTGGAGTGGACTCCTGGATGGTGTGGAAGCACAGTTCGGAACCGGCGTACCGCTGGATGGTGGAGAGACTGCTCCCCTGTTTACAGATTTTGATCTCGCTAAAATCCATCCTCTTCAGCTAAACCACGGAATGGGATATCTGGAAAGGTGGCGGACAAGTGGCTATACAGCGAACTATGGAGGCAGCATTCCGCCTGTTTGGATGCAGGATGAGTACCGAATGCAGGAAGCAGCATTTGGGCATGAGGGATTTGTACCAAATCAGTTATGGAATTCTCTTGTATATGTGTGGCAGGAGAGTCATCTCATGCTTCCATTAACAAGACGAACTGGTACTTCATCGGTAGTTAGTGTGTTATACCAAACAGGTAATCAACTGATGCCCGTGAGTGAAGCACTGGAGGATAGTACTCCTTTCAATCGTTCAGTCACCAGCTACTCAGATGGTGTAAAAGTGTATGTGAATGGGAAGAGAGATAACTGGAAAGTTAAAGGATACACGCTGCCAGAGTATGGATGGGTAGCTCTGGGAGATGGGCTGAAGGCAGGAACAGTTCTTGTGGATGGCAATGTAACGGATTTTGCTATAACACCAAGATCCCGTTTCCTGAACGTACGATCGGAATATGCCTCCAATCCGATGCCAACCAAAGCGATACCGCAGGTAATTGCCTTTCACCAGACTGCAGTACGTCAGTTTCAGATACAGTTCTCATGGAAAGTCGACCAAACTCTTCCGCTGAACTCTGTTCCATTTATTCATGTGGTGGACCCCAATATTCAACAAAATGAGGGAATCGTGTTTCAGATTGGCTCGGGACTAAATATTAATGCAGGATGGCAAGCCGGTACAAATTCAGGACTACTGCAGCAAGTAACCCTCCCAGCCGATCTGCCGGATGGAACGTACTCAATCAGGACTGGTCTCTATAATCCGGTTACGGGAGCCAGATTAATTCTACCCGGTCACTCAGATGGCTCCTTACGCTACGAACTTGGATCTCTAAAGGTGATGAATGCTGGGAGTACAATAGAGTTTGTTCCCAATCCAAATACATTTGCCAATTTCTCACAAGTCATCAGCACCTCTCGTATCAATACTGCGCATCGCGAAATTGTCTTCAGCTCAATTGCTACTGATAACAGTTTCTATCTAAAACGAGTTAGTGTCAGTAGCTGGGAAGTTATTCCGTTTGATCGCTCCCGAAAATGTGATATCAAACTCCTATGGAAACGGCTTTTTCCAACATGGCAAAAATTGCACATTATCACATACCGAACGCACAGCAGAACGCAGACCACGATTGAGATTACACGTGCAGGTTGGGTGGATTTAAGAACTCCTCCGGGAGTATTAAAGTATGTCCTCAAAGCTGAATAGCCATAATAAGCACCACTTGCATACCAATCTGAAAGGAGCCTGAGTTGGGAGTATTACTAACAGAATTGGTGAATTACCTGGATGATTACCTCTGCATCAAGGAGATTCCAGACTGGAAACAGGCGCACAATGGACTGCAGGTAGAAGGTACTCGGGAAGTGAATCGGGTGAGCGTTGCGGTCGATTCATGCCTGTCAGTAATTGAACAGGCTGCAGCAAACTCGTCAGACCTGCTGATAGTGCACCATGGTCTCTTTTGGGGTTCCACTGTGCCTCTAACCGGCGTCTACTACAAGAAGATTTCCACACTCATACATAACCACATTGCACTCTACTCCTCCCACACCCCTTTGGATGCACATCCTGAAGTGGGAAACAATGCATGTCTGACATCTCTTCTAGGACTCAGACCCTCCGGAACCTGGGGCAAACTGGATGGTGTTGAACTAGCTGTGTATGCCGACTGCAATGTGGACTTGGTGGAATTGACAGACCGCCTGTCAGCATCACTGAATGTTACTCCAATAGTCGCCTTTGGCGGTCCTCAAAATGCAAAGCGAGTGGGCATACTTACAGGTTCCGGTGCGGACTGGATATCCAAAGCTAAAGAGGCTGGCATAGATACCTTGATCACAGGAGAAGGACCGCACCACACGTTTCTGGAAGCAGAAGAACAGGGAATCAATCTGCTTTATGCAGGTCATTATGCAACGGAGACATTGGGAGTTCAGGCACTGGCAAAGCATCTTGAGACAAAGTTTGCACTAACTACACACTTTATAGACCATCCAACGGGACTATGAAGGATTCTACCTGCAGTAGACAGAAACGTTTATTATTAACGACGGGGGTGTACAATGGCTGTCACTATTTCAGATCTTCCAGACCTTAGCTCAGATTATTCACTGCATGATGATAATATTACTTACTTTAATGAGAACGGGCATGTTCTGTTGAGGGCAGTGTGCAGTTCCACCGAGATTGCTCCATACAGGGAAGCGATCGTAAATGCAGTCAAGAACCATAATCATGAAGCAAGACCTATTGAGCAGAGAGACACTTATGGCAAGGCATTTTTGCAAACAATGAACTTGTGGACGGTAGATGAAAAGGTAAAAAGATTCACTCTTGCTTCCCGATTTGCTAAAATAGCTGCATCCCTCATGGGTGTTGAAAGTGTTCGACTATATCATGATCAGGCTCTGTTCAAAGAGGCGGGCGGAGGACATACACCGTGGCACCAGGACTTTTTCTACTGGCCACTCGATACATCCAAAACAGTTACGCTGTGGATGCCGCTGGTGGATGCAACTTCCGATATGGGAACGCTGAAATTCGCTAGTGGATCACACAAAGCAGGCTATCTTGGACCTTTAGAAATCAGCGATGCTTCGGAACAGTTTTTCGATGAACTTGTTAAAATGATGGGGTTTCCGCTGTTCGAGAGTGGTAATATGAAAGCGGGAGATGTCTCATTTCATGCCGGTACCACGCTGCATAATGCTCCTGCTAATAAGTCAACCAGGAATCGGGAAGTGATGACGATAATCTATTTTGCAGATGGTACAAAAATCGCTGAGCCGGATAACCCATACAGGACTGCAGATCTGAAAACATGGTTACCCGGCCTGAAACCTGGTGACCTGGCGGCTAGCGAACTAAATCCACTCATCAGGTAGCCCAACAGGGAAGGACATTCCCTGTTGGCTAAACCTATGCATACTGCAATCTGGATGATGCCTTACTCTTGTTGGGTATTGCAAAGGTGATACCATCATATGCAGTTACAACAGATTCAGGAGTGAAAATAGCTTCCAGGCCACTATGGTTTTCACCACCCTGATGTGAGAAATGGGTAGCTACATAGAGGCAGTCTGGAGCGATACTGCCCGTATCAATAAGACGTCTTCTCATTTGCAGAAGCTCTGTTACACCCATGTGACCGGTATAGTCTGAGGTAGTTGGCCCATTTGTGCACTCTGCAACTACCGCATCAAAATGAAACCCTTCCAGGAATTTCCAAGTCTCTTCCTCATAATATCCCGTATCTGAGGCATAGAGAATCCGGCTGCTATCTGGGGATTGAAGGATATAGTTATAGCAAATCTGGGAAGGATCATGTCTGGCTATAACGGGTGTAACAAGATATCCAGCAACTTCAACCGTTTCAAAAGGAGCCAGAACGTGTATCTCTATGGGGACCTGCTGCAGATTTAGCTCACACTCTAAACGCTTCTTAACCTCTGGCGGGCCATATACATGCAGCTTGTCTAATCTGGGTGTGGTTACGAACCATGGACCTACATACTGTAATTCTGTGGCACATAGATGATCGTCATGCGCATGTGTAAACAGCACTGCACGAAGCTGAGTGAGATCCAGATTGTACTGCATTACATGATGGAGTGTATCGGGAGGAAGATCAATTTTGAGCACATTATCGATCATCGCAGAAGAGCGTGTTCTCAAATTGCGTCCTCTTAGTCTTCGGGTCTCCATGCAGACATTACACTTACAAAACAGTCCTGGCCAACCTTCTGCAGCGGCAGTACCCAGCAGGGTCATCTCCATACTATTTCTCCCGGATGTATATAGATAGAAATATTGTCAGTGGTCGATATGTTGGTAATCAAAATCGACCCACAGTATGCTGCACGGCATCAGTTGCTGGAAGCATACATCAATCATTTGTCTCTGATTAAAACAATTGATCAGTGATTATATCCAATTAAACTATTATAGTGTACGATTTTATGTGATGATGTGTAACATTGCACTATTGTGGTGATAAATTCTTCACAATATTTGTAGCCTGGTGTATAAATGTGTGCTTTTGTGCTAAGCGGAGGCTGAGTATAGATGGAAACTGGTCAAAAAATTAATCAACGCACGCGTCTCTTGTCATGGATTTCTGTAGTATCAATTCTGTTCATCACAGCTATACTTATCCGTATCTATCATGATGAATCAGACAAGAGATTGTCTGCATTATACGGCAACACCTCAGAAACACCATTTGCACTTCAGCACAAACTTGATCAGACTTCTGTGGCAGACCAACTTCCAATGCTATTGCATCTTGCCAACAACCATAGCGCTGGCTTGAGATATGCAGTCATTGATGAGCTTGGGTCACGATATAGTTATTCACATGTTCATGGAAACATACCTCCACAGGTACTCTCCACTATGAAACTGGCACTACAGGATGATGATACAGCCGTGAGACAGCGTGCATATGAAGTTCTCCCGGAGTTGGTACCTTTAGAAAGATTACCAATACTCTTCAGCGGCGCACTCAGTACGAATACATGGATCTCGGAGGATTGTGCATCTCTACTTTCACAGTGGATCGAAGATCATAAATCATCTCCATTAGTCCATAACTCTGTGCCCGGCCTCATGCAGATGTTATCCTCCAGAGATCAAACAGTGCAGCAGTTTGCAATGACATCCTTGGAGATAGCTACTGGCAAACCCTGGAGGAAAAGCGGGTTGTCACCTTATTATCAACGAGAGATAATGGTTAATAAATGGTTAGCATGGTGGCAAAAAATGAGAGATGCATGGAAAGTACCTGATTCTTACAAACACTTTTCTGCCATACTTCCCACTCGAACAGATCCGTGTCCCAATTTCTCAATCGTGCAGATCGACGGAAAAATAATCAGCCTAAGCCAGTTAAAAGGTCATCCATTTCTGCTGAATTTTTGGGGATTAGATTGTGGTCCGTGCATTGAGGAGTTACCGCAGCTTGAAAATGTATATCAGATGGATGAAAGTAGTGGATTAAGGGAGTTAGGGATTGCATTAGAACCACAGAATCACGCAAATGAGGTTGCCAACTTTTGTTATAAGAATGGAATCACATACCCTCAAGCCATAGGAACCCGTAGCATGCAGATAAATTTTGGGGATATTACAGAGGTGCCAGTCACCTTCCTTGTGAATGGACAGGGTCAGATTACTCGAATATGGGAAGGTGCTTCCCCTGGTCCCGAACCATTCACGAATGCTGCGAAGCAGTTGCTGGTAACTGGTCAATGAAAGCAGCAATCCTTACCGTAAGCGACAGATGCTCCCGTGGTGAACAACCGGATCGTTCAGGCGAGCTGGCGAAGATGACGCTGGAATCTGCAGGCTGGGAGATTTATGCCCAAGCCGTTGTGCCAGATGAGCAGGATCAGATTGAAGCAGTTTTGCTTGAATGGATTGGAGCTGATGTGGCACTCATCATTACTACTGGTGGTACCGGCTTTAGCCAAAGAGACATAACTCCTGAGGCCACGAAGGCCGTGATTGAGCGCGAAGTACCGGGTCTTGCAGAACTATTAAGGTGGCACAGTTATGCCTCAATTCCCGCCGCTGTTCTGTCTAGAGGGGTAGCTGGCATCTGTAAGCGCACGCTGATTGTTAATTTGCCTGGTAGTACTGGAGGTGTGAGGGATGGGCTGGAGTTACTGGTGCCTCTTATTCCACATGCAGTGGGTGTATTACGGGATGAGCCTACTGATCATCCTTCATATTCAACCTCCAGCGATAATCCTCCCACGCAGATCGAGACCATGCAGGCAAATATTGATGACCTTTCACCTGAGCATTACGATCTGCTAATGGACAGGCTGTTTGAAGCTGGTGCGCTGGATGTGTTTATCACGCCTATTCAGATGAAGAAGCAGCGGCCAGCAATACTGATCACCATACTGTGCGAACCTGCACTGAAAGACAGGCTTGCAGACATTCTCTTCACCAACACTTCCACTCTGGGGCTGAGAACAGTTCCTATGCACCGCATAACTCTTAAAAGGGAGTGGAAGCTGGTGGAAACCGCTTATGGTCCAATTCGGGTCAAGCTGGGGATATGGCGTGGTAAAGTTGTAACCGAATCTCCAGAGTATGAGGATGTTAAAGCTGCAGCAGTGGCGCATAATGCGCCACTAAAGCTGATTTACCAGGCAGCACTGCAGGGAAGCTCCGCTATGGTGTCCAGTCAATCTCAGGAGTAACTCGCTCCACAAATCCTGCCATCAGGCGTGCTGCATTATCGATGTCCTCAAGTGCCATAACTTCACAAGGAGTATGCATATATCTAAGTGGTACCGAGATCAACCCTGTGGCCATGCCGCTTCGTGATACCTGCATTGCATTCGCATCGGTACCAGTCCCGCCTGGTGTGGCTTCAATCTGGTAAGGGATATCCAGTTCCCTGGCGGTAGCCACTAGCATCTCGTACACTTTTGGGTTAATGTTTGCACCGCGGGCAATTACAGGTCCAGCACCCAGTTTAATGTCTCCAACACGTTTTTTGTCAGCACCAGGGAAGTCCATAGAGTGGCAGACATCCGTGGCAATTCCAACAATAGGATCTATTCCGTATGCCGCAGTTCGAGCGCCTCGCAAACCAATCTCTTCCTGCACATTCGCCACACCATACACTCCGCACTGCAACGATTTGCCGTGAAGCAGGCGCATGGCTTCCGCAACCACGAAGCAGCCCATTTTGTTGTCGAAACTGCGTGCAGTTGCACGGTCTCCCTGCAGCATTTGCAGATCCTGTGCATATGTTACACAGTCCCCTATCTCAACCAGCTCCTGCGCTTCTTTCTTGTTTGCTGCACCAATATCAATCCAGAGGTCATCGGTTTTCGGAGCTTTATCCCGCTCTGCTGCCTCAATTAGATGAACTGCTTTACGTCCGAGAACTCCGAGTATAGGTCCCTTTGATCCATGGACATGCACACGCTGCCCAACAGCTACCATTGCGTCGTGCCCGCCAATCTGACCAAAATAGAGAAAGCCATCATCACTTATGAAACGAATCTGGAAGCCTATTTCATCTGCATGCCCGGCAAGCATCACTTTGGTTCTTGCCCCGGCATTTTTTGTGGCTATCACACTTCCCATCACATCAGTTTGCACGTCATCGGAAAACTCACGTACGTATTCCCTGTAGACCTTCTGAACCTGCTGTTCATATCCGGATGGTCCAGGTGTATCCACAATCCGTTTCAGGAACGCAAAAGATGAGTCCTTCATTGCTCAAATCCCCCCATGAAATAAAATAGCGATATCTTCATATATGTCTATGTTACCAAACACATAAACCCAATGAAACTACGATAGTAGAGAATACCCGGTTAGCACACTCTAATGGAATCTGGTATTTAAATTAGTTTGAATAATAACGCCAACCTTAGGGATATGCAGCGCAAACAGTATAGCTGGAACTGGTATCTCCTGAAATACTTATCCAGCTGTCACTTAGGGAAGTACGTAGCCCATGAACTGCTCAATCACATAGTCTTTATTTCCAGACCCCTCTTCACTATAGTCATCTGTATAGAAATGATTTTGATCCTTTGGCTCATAGTACCTGTACAGCGGAAGTGTTCCAGGAAGTTGCGACGAATAGACATAGCATTGAGTCTTCTCCAATGTGTATCCATCTCCGAAAGTCTTTAGTTCATTATAGTTGATGGTATAGAAGTGAAATCCCGTGGTTTTGTTGAAGTAGCGATAGAGCGGAATAGTCCCTGGAATTTTTTTAGCATAGACATGACACTGAACCTTCTCCAGATAGAATCCCTGCTTACCTTGTCCGTATCTGTTAAGGTTTGTGGTATAGAAATGGTCATTTGTATGAGGATTATAATATCTGTAAAGTGGGATTGGCTGATAGTGAGTGGAGACATGTACACCAAACAGAAATAGATGTCTCCAGTATGTGCTATTGATGTTGTCTTCTTCCACCTGGCTAAGATAGCATTTACTGGTTTTCAGGAAATCTGAGGCAATGAATGTATTTCTGCCATACTTTCCAGCCCCCAAATAAATGCCAACATGGGAAGGCGTGTAGATATTATAAGCATGGAAGAAAACCAGATCTCCTCTTCTTAACTTTCCGATATCCAGAATGTGCGGACCAAAGTGGGATTGTGGAATCACACCGTGAGGCAGGTCAATTCCTGTCTGATGATAAGCCCACCAGGTAAATCCGTTGCTGTCGAAACTGTTCGGTCCATTCTGTCCAGGATCATAAGGATCACCAAGTCTACTCAATGCTAATTCAGTTACGGTCTTGTGTCTAAAGAAGTGCAGAATAAATATTGTTGTTAGAACTGCCGCAACAATCACTATCACCTTTTTCATATGTCAATCCTTTTACTCCAGATTGGGTTTGTTCGAGCAACTGTGTTTCTGTTTAAACATGGTATGTGAAGATACATGAAAGCAAAACAGATATAAGGATGAATGATGAGTGGACCTGCCTGTTGGATGCGTAGAATTTTAGCATTCAGATCTTATTCCAAAATTTCGCCTATTATATCAGCTATAGATCTTAAAAGCAATAGAATCGAGTGGTATAAGTGCAGCTTAAGCCATGTTATCAACTCATGTGATCTTTTCTTCACAAGAACTTTGAGTAAATCTAACACCAGCTAACCTGGTTGCAAGTAGCTGTGATCTAATCTGCAACGAGTCGCCAACTTGTCCAAGTCTCGTTACTCTAACAGCACCCAATCACAGAGTGCTGGTTGTACTCTAAATTTCATTGTAATCATAATTTTTACTGTTTACAGAATATTGTATACACAGTTTATCCAAAAAGGGTTCACTATGAATTTCTTTCGTTTACCTATTATGTCTGCAATTTACATCTCATCTAAGCACTAACTTTTTTAAATGCATCTAATATAAAGTGATCAGATATCACATCCATGCATACATCATTCAGGATATCATTGGCACAAGATATTGTTACTATACTAATAAATACAATTTAAAATTGCAAAAAAGTCAATTTTCTTACTATTTAACATGGCATGAATGCGAATTTCCATTACATTTTTCACCTATTCTAATAAATTAAGTCCACCTACTAATGCGATATATTAAAATAAATAATGATCGAATCCAAATTTAGTTAATTTCTACTTTTGATTGAAAAATATTAAACAGAAACTAAATTTTCAAATAATATTATATATATAAATCAAAACTAACCCAGATGAATAAGATTTTTCGATCTTTTACCATCCTCCCATGTATCGACTTTCTCTTGGAGGAGTGATTTAGTGAAATGCAAATCGCTTTTTATTTCATGCAATAGATTTATGCATTTTTTGTTTTTAAACACATTTGTTAGTTAATCGGAGCTAATATGACTGCCAGCTTCTTAACAAAATCTTAATCAGAATTTAACATTCTCTTAACAATTTCTAAGACACGAACGGTGTACAATGACACTATGCTTACTAAATTTAAATCGGTGAGCAGCATCGAACCAGAAAGGAGCTTCTTAATGAAGAAGACAAAGATCGGTGGATTTACCCTAATTGAATTATTAGTTGTAATTGCAATAATCGCGATTCTGGCTGCAATCCTCTTCCCAGTGTTCGCTCAGGCACGGGAAAAAGCCCGCCAGGCGACATGTGCAAGCAACCTGAATCAGATAGGCTTAGCGTTTATGATGTATCTTCAGGATTATGATGAGACAGTGTTCTGTGATTCAAACGCTATCATTCCCGGAGGAATAGATGGCACCGGGTACGAAGGTGAACCTATGTCTTACCTTATGCCTTATATGAAGTCTCAACAGACATGGTTATGCCCTGATCGAATCCAGACTTTCACTGCAACTACGAATGCAAATGATACGTCCGCAAACGATCCTTCAGGATGCTTTGATAATTACAACAAGACGGGTGAATGTCTGGGCTATGGTTTTGGTGATGGACTGGTGAGTGATGGCGGTTATGGTTTATTGGGACCTAATCAAGCTGACCCGGCAACTATCAATCAGAAAAAACCCTCTGAATATAATCCAGGGAGAGCCTATGCTCAGATTACTTCTCCAGCATCAACAATCGCATTTGGAGACTCTTATGACAATCCAGAATACTCTCTAGCTTTAGACAACATCACAAGCACACTAGGCAATCCCGGTGCTCCACCTATCTCAACAGCAGCACTTCGCCATATGGGCGACTTTGAATTTGTGTTTGCAGATGGCCATGTTAAGCCAATTAAAATGGTCTGTGCTTTGTATAATGGCAAGGAAACCATAGGATTACCTGCTAATCAGAACGATGCCATAGACTGGTGTATTGATCCAAACCAGACTGGTGATTACAGTTGGGAAGGCGGATCTACCAAGGGGTATCCTTTGACTGGAGAAGGTGAGACTTGTACTCAGGCTATTCAGGGATTGTA
>JAJZFJ010000239.1 GCA_021805395.1 bacterium | reverse complement strand
TGTTTCACTAGGCTTCTCCACTACCTCATACCGCTGCTGGATTAACTGGTTGAGCATAATCTATCTCCTCTCTGGTAAATCCTGAGGGTTGGGCTGAGAAGTTTCATCGTTAGCGTTTGAACTGGTTTCCTCCAGATTTCGTGTAAATCTCATCACTGTAACAATAACTATAACAGACGTTAACGCAAGATACAATTTTAACAGAATTCCTGAATCCAGAGTAGATAGAAGCTGCGGACTTAAGACTCTTGTAGCCTGTAAAACAGGGGCTACCACCCATCTTCCTCCAACTAAAATCAGCCATGCAATTGCCAGCAGCTGTTGGGTGTTGTGGGAGATGAAGTCTGATTTACTGGTTGATGTTCTGTTCTGTTTTATGTTCATACAGTTCCCAAACGCTCAATTGCAGCCGTTATTGCCGCCTCCTTCACACTATTTGTAACTAAAGTCTGTCCAACTTCTGGTATCAGCACCCATTTAAGTTTACCTGCAATCGCTTTTTTATCATGTTGTGCGGCTGCAATGAGTGTGGAGGAATCTATCCTGGTAAATGGTGCAGTGGGCAGGCCAGCCTTCTTCAACAAAATGCCTAACCTCTCTGTTATGTCAGGATTTGTAACCCCAATCTCTTCACCAATAAAACATGCAGCAACCATGCCTATGGCTACTGCCTCGCCATGCAGATAACATTTATATTCTGTAATCGACTCATAAGCATGACCAAGTGTATGACCGAAATTGAGAATTGCTCTTTCGCCCTGCTCTGTTTCATCTGAAGATACCACATCTGCTTTTATTTTACAGCAGTTCTTTATTGCAATCGATAACAGTTCTGGATCTCTTTCCAGAATACTGGATATGTGTACCTCGAGCCAGTTAAAAAAGTGACTGTCGCGAATTATACCATACTTGATTACTTCGGCTAATCCAGATATTAGTTCCCTGCCTGGCAATGTTCTAAGTGTATCCGGGTCAATCAGAACTGCAGTTGGCTGATGAAATGCACCTACAAGATTCTTGCCTTCGGGAAGATCGACCCCCGTTTTTCCACCAATGGAAGCATCCACCTGAGCCAAAAGGGTTGTGGGAATCTGCACAAATCTCACACCCCGAAGATAGCTGGCTGCGGCAAAACCGGCAACGTCGCCTAGCACGCCACCTCCCACAACCACCACAAGTGTCTTCCTGTCAAGCTTTTCAGATGCCCACATTGTATACAGCTTTTGCACAGTATCCAGGGTTTTATGGGATTCCCCTGCTGGAATGAGTGAAAGCACAGGCTGCGATCCGGAATCCTTCAGTCGCTGGAGAAGTGGAGAGACATAATCCTGCATAAGTTCAGGGTGGGTAACAATTGCAATCCTGCAGGCACCTGCATATTCCAGAAGAGAGTTTGCAGCCCCACTCAAAAGCCCAGACTGAATAGAAATGTGATAGCTTCTGGAACCTAATTCAACCCGTATGGATTCATTTGTACTCAAATTTCACCTGCAATAGTGTTATAAAGTGTCACTACTCTCTCCACGGTTTCATCAGCATCCAGCAGATCGGAATTTATTTTACAGTGTGCTGCCTGTCTGTAAGCTTCCCCTCTCTCAAGCAACAGCTGTGAAAGCCGTTCAACTGGGTTTGAGGCAGTGGCCAGAAGCGGCCTGGAGTCGACACTGCCGATGCGTGAGATCAGTGTATGAGGCTCTGCCTGAAGCAGCAGAACCAGGGAGTTTTTTCGAAGATTGCTCACATTTTCCTGATTCAGCACCACTCCGCCCCCGGTGGCGATGAGCAGTCCCGTTCGTGAGCACAAATCGTCTATTAACAGTTTTTCCAAACGCCTGAACTCTGTTTCACCATTCGCGGAAAACATCTCTCGCACCGACATCCCGTATCGCTCTTCAAGCAGAACATCCGTATCCAGAAACTGAAGATCCAGTCTTCGGGAAGCAAGTCTACCAATTGTGGTTTTCCCGCTTCCCATAAACCCTATTAATGCAAGATTACGTTTACCGCTCACAATTTATGTTCCTGCCAGCCTCTCTCTTGTACCTGCTGCATATAACTACGGTAATTCCTCACAAGTTCCTCAACACTGTCTCCACCAAACTTGTCGAGTACTGCTTCTGCAAGCACGATAGCAACCATTGCTTCACCAATCACAGCGGCGGCTGGCACTGCACACACATCTGATCTCTCGAAGTGAGCTTTCACAGGTTCTCTGGTTTTCATGTCCACTGAGGCGAGTGGTGTAGGCAGAGTGGACAGGGGCTTCATAGCAGCTTTCACTACCACAGGCTCTCCATTCGTCATGCCTCCTTCAATTCCACCAGCATTGTTTGTGCCTCTGGTGAATCCATCACTACTTTCGAAATAGAGTTCATCATGCACCTGTGAGCCAGGAATCTCAGCCACGCCAAAGCCCATGCCAATCTCGACACCTTTGATAGCCTGAATAGACATCATTGCCGCAGCCAGGCGACTGTCCAGTTTTCTATCCCACTGCACAAAACTGCCCAGACCAGGCGGGCAGCCAATTGCGGCTACTTCAAAGACACCACCCAGTGTGTCTCTCGTTTCCTCCTGCATACAGTGGTCGATTGCGCTCACCATTTCAGCTTCTGCAACAGGATCTGCGCAGCGCACAGGAGACTTTTCTGCCCTATCTACTATCTGGCGGTAGTCGATCTTGTCAGGAAATTTAGCCCAAACGTTCCCAATCATTACCACATGGCTTACAATTTCGATAGATAACTCTTTCAACAGGCTTCTGCTAATGGCTCCCAAAGCAACAAGGGCAGCAGTGTTACGCGCACTTGATCTTTCAAGAATAGGGCGAAGATCATTTGTGGCATACTTCAGCATTCCAGGGAAATCCGCATGTCCGGGTCTAGGACGGGTTACAGGTGGATCGGGGTTATCGACAGGGGTTATCGACATACGGTTGATCCAGTTTTCCCAGTCCCGATTTTTCACGAGAAGGGTAATTGGTCCTCCCATAGAGATCCCATATCGAACACCAGACAGAATTTCAACTGTATCGCTCTCAATCTGCTGGCGGGCACCACGGCCATAGCCTCCCTGCCTGCGTGCGAGCTGGGCATTGATATCGGAGAGATCAACCTTGAGATTCGAAGGCAGGCCATCTATCAGCGCAGTGAGACAGGGACCGTGAGATTCGCCGCCGGTGAGAAAACGTAACAAGTGACTGTCATCCTTTCCAGACAGAAACGCGTCATCTTCTTTCAGAAGATGACGCGTAAAATAAATGTATAATGCCTGAGATTAATCCTCATCTGGCCGAGTAGGTAGTGCATTCATGTGTTCAAGTTCATGGCGAAAAGTGCGCATTTCACTAAATGTAATAGGACCTAATGAAGAAAAATGTTGTAACTCTACCTCTGTAGTTTCTGAAGTGATCTCATTCAGAAGCTTAACAGACCACTCTTCACGCGGGATAAAGCATTCTCCAAGTTTCTTGCAGTAGGAGCATCTATAGCGGATGTAGACGTAGCTAGGGCCAAATTGTCTTTCAAAATACCTTTGCCGCATCACATCACGTTTCACAATGCGCCTTCCACACCGGCATCTAAGGCAGGTCGTCATACCTATATTACCTCCGTACCGCAGCACGTGGCTCCGCTTACTCGTAAGTCCGTGCAAATGCGGAACTGCGCAGAGCGTATTACTCCACCAGGTGATACTAACATAACACTATAATTATACCACGTTCAGTATCAAATTGTGATTAATACACATTATACTTAATTAAAAGAGCTGTTATATTCCTACTCTTAAAAATCTGATTGTAAGCAACTCTAGTCGTGATGGATGGGAGTTACTTCACTCTCAGTCACATCCATTAGTCCGCTTTCCATATCCCCCATTACTGTCATGGTTAACTCGGACGCTGTCTTTCTCTCTTCTGGAGACAAGAGTGCCGCACAGTACGTACCAAATTTTGGCCGTGCAAACGGCAGATGAGTATCTCCCCTTGCGAGAATGTGGGAACCGTTTGTCATGCCTGTTTCAGAATGTTTTGCTAGCTCTACATTTGCAGTATCATCATAGCCCCACTGCGTAAAAGATCTGGCATTACAGTAATGACCCACAAAGGAGCGTCTTAGCCTATCCAAACTAAAGTTCATCTTGGATCGATGCAGGATATGTCCTCCAAAGAACACAACATCGCCTGCTTTTGCCGATACAAGAACCTGTGGATAACAGTCTGCTACTGCGCTTAGATCATTCTCGGAATCCACAGGGTTACTCACTCCATCCACATAACGAATGGATTCTATATTGCGGTCTCCATAACCGTAGCCATTCTTTGGAGGATATACAGGTTCACAGCTGCTCCCGCTCGCCATCCACATTGCGCCATTCATTTCATCGGCATCATCTATTGCAATCCATGCACCGCAAAGAGTATCTGGCTGTGTGGGGATATAGTAGCTGTCCTGATGCCATCCCTGCCCTGGCTTCCCTGCAGGTTTCAGGAAAAGCATGGACTGTAGTGCAAGGATATCCGGTCCAATAAGCACATCAAGAACGTCCAGAACCTTAGGATGCAGCAGATACTTCTCATGAATTGGAAGCTTGCGATGAAGCATGTGGATTCGTAAAAAGTACTGTACTTTTTCCTCTGGCGTGAGGTGGGCAGGCGGAGCTTCCAAACTTTGTACCGATATTGCTCCATAGGAAGAGCTATCTCTCTCCTCCATCTCATTACACTGCTCTGGCAGACGACCCATCATTAGGTCATCTGTATGGGCTCTCAACTCGTCAATTTCTACAGCAGTCAAAAGGTTTTTTACGGTTAAGAACCCAGTCTTTCTGAATGCTCGGTACTCATCCACAGTCACCTTGTATCTATCATGCTTATTCGAGTTCAAAACCAGTTCAGATCGAATGTTCATTGTGAGATTCCTCGCTGCGACTATCTTACTGGATTATACCTGTACATATATAGCGGAATTATTTGCTGAATTCACCCAATAGACCAAATCTAGAATAGCTAAGTTAGGAGATCATGATTTCTTTTCGTATTTTTTGATGGGATGCTGGGTATGAGATGAGAATTCGTGACGAATGGAAGTATATGTTTGAATTAAACCTGGAGTGACCGGCAGACAAATATTCGAATTATAGTAGTAACAATTAAGTAATTCACTTAATCATGAGCATATATGAACTATAATATTTGATGATAGAGGATACGAGTTTATTCCAGTAGCCAATACAACCATGAGACCTTACTGTTAGAATTGTAATGTCGGTAGAACGATAAGATTATGGAGATTAAACGGGATTTGAACGTATTCGAATATCAGGCAATTGTTGATACGTTTTATAAGGATTTCTCGCACCCTGTTCTGATACTTGGTGCGAATGAGGAGATCCTGTATAAAAATCAGGCAGCAGTTAAAGAATTTAAGCTGAGTGAAGGGCCTGGGGAGATCCCCAAGCAGTTACAAACGCTGCATACCTGTCTGAATAAAGCATCTGACACAGATAATGGATACATTGGAACATGTGAATTTACTGTCAATGATATCAAAAGACAGTACCAGTGTATCATCACCTCAACTATGCCTGTAGCCAGTTTCCACAGGTTCTTTCTTTGCATTCTGGTTGGCATACCTAATGGTATCGAGAAAGACGCCCTTCTACCGACATCTATCCCTCCGACTCAGGAGGTGCAACAGATGGAATCGGAGCCAGACCAGCAGTGGCGTCATTCCATTGAAGCGGCGCACGCGGGAGCATGGCACCTCAATCTAAAAAACATGAAACTACGCTGGTCGCGCAGAATGCTCACTCTACACGGAACCACAACATATCCTCACGACTACAACACATCGATGACTCTTGTGAATGAATCCGATAGAGAGCGGTTGCTGAATGAGACGAGAAAAGCTATTTCAGATCACAGCATGCTTGATACTGAATATAGTGTTGTACTTCCTGATGGCTCTATAAGATGGATTGAAGCTAAGGGACGCGTGCTTTATGATACGGATGGTAAACCAACCCATATTGAAGGAATTGCATTTGATATAACGCCCAAGAAACAGATTGAAGAAGAGATAGCCAAAACAAGAGAGTTCTCTAAAAAGGCGCTAGACAGTCTGGATGGCATATTTTACATCATTAGCTCAGAAGGCAAATTTCTTGCATGGAACCAGAGCTTCGAAAAAGTGAGCGGCTATTCCCCGGAAGAGATAAGAGAGATGCACCCCACTGCATTTTTTAGAGACGACGATGTAAAACGCATCGAAGAACGTATAGCGAAAGTATTCACAACAGGAGCCGCTATTGCTGAGGCAGATTTCTATTCGAAGGATGGCACGCACAGGCACTATTACTTCACAGGAAAGCTGGTGGAGTATGAAGGAAACCCATGTTTGATAGGGATGGGAGTAGACATTTCAGACAGGAAACTTCTTGAATCACAGCTCCTTCATGCTCAAAAAATGGAGGGAATAGGCAGGCTGGCAGGTGGGATTGCGCATGATTTCAATAACCTGCTCTCCGTTATATTAGGTTACACGGAACTGCTTGAGAATGAAACCCGTTCCAACCCTTTAGTACTGGATGGAGTGCGTAAAATACAAAGCACAGCTTCAAGGGCAGTGACTCTCACAAATCAACTTTTAACGCTCGCTCGAAAGCAGCCAAGCAAGCCCATAGTTGTTGAGATAAACAGACTTATCAATGGAATGATCGACCTGCTCACTCCCCTTGTAGGGTCGAACATCAAGATACATACTGTTATTCATCCACATAAACTCTATGTTATGGCAGACCCAGTCCAGTTGGAGCAGGTTCTGGTGAATTTGATAGTGAATGCCAAAGATGCTATGAATTCGAAAAAAGATGGCGTAATAGAGATTAAAACGACTAAATACAGAAGCCCGAAAGAGGTTGGTATTGGGATTGGGAATGAATTTGAACCGAACAGAGACTACCTTTTGATATCTGTTATCGATAATGGAACAGGAATGGATGCAGAGGTATTAGCTCAGGTTTACGATCCCTTCTTCACAACAAAAGAAACTGGTAAAGGTACAGGACTGGGTCTGTCAATCTGCTATGGTATTGTGAGGCAGCATGATGGACACATCTCCATTAGCTCGAAACCAGGTGAGGGCACTGAAGTTGATATCTATCTGCCACTGGTTGATGAACCAGTAGAAGTGGAATCCGAGTTGAAAAAGACCACAAATGAGACTGAACGATATACTATCCTTGTGGCGGAAGATGAGCCCATGTTAAGGGAGTTAACAGTACATACCCTTAACAACGCTGGATATCATATTCTGGAGGCTGAGGATGGAGCGCAGGCAATGGAGATTGCATCAGAATATACTGCGCCAATCCATATCCTTGTATCTGATCTTATGATGCCACGAAAAGGCGGCAGAGAGCTTGCGTATCAGTTACTACAGATTAGACCAGAGATAAAGGTGCTGTTCGTATCCGGTTATGC
>JAJZFJ010000250.1 GCA_021805395.1 bacterium | reverse complement strand
CATCATCTGAAATGGATAAATTTTTAGGTTTTCGTGGCATACGCAAGTATACCTTAAAACCCAGAAATATAGCAATCTATTTGAGGGACTTTACACTAGCGGGAGATATGCAGGAGGAGTTTGGTGATACCAAACCCTTCTGCTTATCTCGGCTTAATCTGAAATCAGAAACTGTTCCGAGATGGTGTCGGCAATAAGCAGTCCGGAATGAGTGAGTTTTAGAATATGCCCATTGAGAGATAGTAGATTCTGTTCAATTCCAGATTTAATCACAGTGGAGTAGAATTCCATTGGGTCTATCTCGAACCTCTCATTCAGTCGCCGTAGTGAAATTCCATCCAGCAATCTTAAGCCAAGAATAATGGTCTCACCCATCGTACGCAGCTTACTGAGTGTCTCTTCCTCGACAGTTAAATCCTGATTGTGAAACACTTTGTTGGCATATCTGGAAGGAAGCCGTTCACGTTTCCATCTGCGCCCATTCAAATAGCTCACTGCACCCGGACCCACCCCCAGATACTCTTCGTTATTCCAGTAGATCTGGTTATGCCTGCATCTATATCCAGATTTGGCAAAGTTGCTCACTTCGTAATGGTCGTAGCCATGCATTTTAAGGGTAGTGATGGCATACTCCATCATTTTAATCTCTTCATCTTCGTCGGGAAGCGGGAGGTTGCCGCCTTTATGCATTCTCTCAAATCTCGTGCCAGGCTCCAGAGTGAGACTGTAGATTGAGAGATGTTCTGGCTGGAGTTCAAGTGCTTTATGGATGGACTCACTCCATAGTTCAGCAGTCTGATTGGGTAGACGATACATCAGATCCAGATTTATATTGTTAAACCCGGCATCTCTGGCGGAGTTAAATGCATCAATGGCTTCCTGGGCTGTGTGTGTTCTGTCCAAAGATTTCAGAATAGAGTTATCCAGACTTTGCACCCCAATACTCAAACGATTGAATCCGGCTAGGATAAGTTCCTTAAACCGGGTTGAATCTACTCTTGAAGGGTTTGACTCCGCAGATATTTCTGCATCTTCATGCACGTCATAGTATTTCTGAATCGTGTTCATCAGCTTTGTAAGCTGGGTAGAAGTTAAGAATGTGGGGGTACCACCTCCAAAAAATATGCTTTTCACAGCATAGCAGGGGGTGATAGCGGGAGCACTGTTGATGAGGTCGTCACAGATTGCGTCCACTGTTTGAGAAACAATGATGTTTTCCAGAGTTGCGGTGTATGTATTGAAGTCACAGTATGCACAATGGTGTTCACAGAAGGGTACATGCAGATACAGCCCTAGAAACCTTTTGTCAATACTCACAGGTCCTGCCCTGGAGTAGCTGCACGCAGGAGTCTGTCTCTCACTGCCATCCAGCGTCCTTCCGCCGGGGGCAGCGATGTGACTATGTGAGTAGCTCCTGACGCATCAGCCTCGCGCAGAATCTCATACAGATGAGCAGCACAAGTCTCATGATCATCTGGAAGTTCGAGATGAGTTGGATTTCCACCACGCTGCCTCAGAAGCGCCAGCAGAGTTTCTATCTGGTCATCTTCAGTTAACAACAGGGTTGTCTCTGGAGCATAGTGCCGCGACATCATTCCCGGTGATGGCAATGTGGCGCTGGAGGATATATTTGTGCTGGAGATAAGAATTGGGCCAATTACCTGTTCTATTTGTTCGGGCTCTATCAGTCCTAACCGAAGCAGCAATGGGATAGGAGTAACAAGACTGATCACTGTGGACTCCAGCCCACCTTTGCATGGGCCTCCATCCAGAATGAGAGGGATTCTGCCTGCTAAATCTGCAGCGACATGCTCGGCTCTTGTTGGGGAGATATGGTTCGATCGGTTTGCGCTGGGTGCCGCAATCGGGCAGTCAAGTGCTGTAAGCAGTGCTCTGGCAACAGGGTGTGCAGGCACCCTTATGCCCACTGTGTTTCCTCCACCAGTCACTATATCGGGGATGCAGCTGTGTCGGGGTAATACCAGTGTGAGAGGTCCCGGCCAAAAGGCTTCCGCTAAACTTAGAGCAGCGGGCGGCCAGTTAGCCGCAATCTCCTGTGCAGCTGAAGCCGAAGCTACATGCACGATGATAGGATTGCGGGAAGGGCGTCCTTTTGCCTCATATATTCTTGCAACTGCTTCCGGATTAAGTGCATTGGCTCCCAGGCCATACACGGTTTCAGTGGGAAATGCTACCACCTGGCCTTCTTTTAACAGATTAGCAGCCTCGGTGATTGCATCTTGCTGGTTTTCAGGATCTACACATTCGAACCATTTAGTGAGCATTTGTTAAAAAATGAAACCTTCTGATAAGCGGATGCAACAAAAATAGTGTCCAAACTTGGTGTGTTTTTGAATTAATCTCTTACCGTACATTAGAAATAGTGTACGGTACTTTTTTTGATGTGCAGATATTATACCGCTTTATTGTCTCAACATTATAATGCACAGGAACCCGGGAGCAGCAGGAGAACTGTTTATGAGGGAAAATATATTACTTGGATTTATAATCTTCGAGGACTGTTACTGTTAATGCTCCTAGACCCACTATTGAAAATAGTAGATCCAGCACGATTCCATCTCCTCCAGCACCCACAAGTCCCAGAGCAATATTTAAACAAGACAGTATGATTAGACCCGGCAGGGTACTTTTAATCAAATGTTTAGGTTTTCTGGTAAATCTGGCTGGAAGAATTTTGGGTAGTGACGCTGAGAAAGTGAGAAATCCCGTGAAAAGCAGAAAACATACACTCAGATTAATAGCCGCAGATAGGGGTTCTAATGCATGAACCTGATTGAGCATTGAACTGCTTATTAACGTTAGAGCCAATATGCATGAAACAGCCGCTCCTGCGGTTAGAGATTTCAGTGGTTTAATAGATAGTGTTGCAGTACTGTTGGAAATGAGCTGCGGTGCGGCATAGTATAAAACTACACACAGGAGGCATGAGAGAAAAAATAGTAGAAGTTGTGATTGAACCCATGGAGCGATTGGGGTTGACTGAGCATAATGAAATTGTGAGACTGAACTTGTTGGATAGGATGGTGAACTTCTATGCCCATAAGTATCGAAACCGGATTCATTCTGAATTGCCTCCGCCGATTGTGCAAAAGCAGAGCTGCAAGATATGGACGCAAGAAATATCGAGATCGCTGTAGAAGGTCCCTTCATTTATGGCAGATTATCCTAAACTGTTATTTATAGATTTGTATCTTAGAACCCAGAAAACAGCCGCTGAAAAAAGGATAATATCCAGTATTAAGCCTCCGAACATAACTGTGGGAGTAGAGAGTAACTCCTCTGGAGCATGCAAAAGAAGGATTGAAATATGTGCAATAAGCCATGTTCCTAATCCTGCAATTGGGATGGATTGCATGGAACTGGTTACATTTGCAGATGCTGCTGTTCCCTGTTTAAGAGAGAGCAGTATGTACTGTCTTCCAGCTGCCATACATAACGCCATGAAGCACAGGAAGAGGAGCGGCACTATTTTTTTGGTTGCTTGTACAACGGACTCTAGGTTCTGTTTTGATTGCTGTTGAGACTGAATCACTTCCGCTCGTCTGGCTGCTTTAACTAGCTTGGCCTGACTCTCTTTTTCTGTTTCTGCCGCTGGCTGCATTTCACGAAGCTTACGTGATACAGGAATGCTGTAGTCTGTAGGCAGTTCTACTAGAGGAAGCTGCTCCAAATGGAGAATTAGGTTGCGCATCCTCCTATATTCCTGCGCACAGGATGAGCAGGCTGCTATATGAGCATTAAGCCCAATTGCCACCTGCTGGGAGATGCCAGATTCTGGCTCTAGCAAATCTTCCATTTTTTCTCGTGTTTTTAAGCACTGTTCTGAAAAAACTGGTTTTGCTTCATGTGAGTACTGCGGCAGATTAGAGTGCCGCTCATGTTCGTGTCTATTTTCCATCAGGTGAAATATCCAGGAGCGCTCCAAGTCTATCTTTCAAAAGCGCTCTTCCGCGAAAGAGATGGGTTTTCACAGTGCCTTGAGGTTTGTCAAGCACATTTGCAATCTCTTCCACGCTCATCCCATGCAGATGGCGCATTACCACCGCCAATCTGTAATCTTCTGGCAGTGTGGTAACTGCCTTTTGAACTGCCTCCTGAGTAGCATGTACCAATGAGAGTGCTTCAGGCTCGCTGCTGCGCGGGGTTCCGGAGGAGGGTTCTCTTCCTTCTTCAATTTCCTTGTCGAGCGAGAGAGCCCCTCTGGACCGCCGCGATCTTATATGATCAATACACAGGTTAGACGCTATTTTATACAGCCATGTAATAAAACTGGCATCCTGTCTAAAGGAAGCTAGGGCAGAGTAGGCACGTATAAAGGTATCCTGCGTAAGATCTCCAGCATCTTCAAAGTTGCCGAGCATTCTGTAAGCAAGATTATATACCTGTTTCTGGTACCTTTTCATCAAACAGTCGTACGATGTGGTCTGCCCACTTAGTGTCTGTCTAACGAGATCTGAATCTGTAATCTCCACCTGAAGCAGCGTCTTAGCACCCCCTCTGAAATTGATGCCACATAGAACACTACGTGGTTCCTGAATCTTAGGTTTCAGGAATAGTTTTGCATAGATTACAGTTTTTTCATCTAATTCATAAGAGAATTGCTCTCAATGGCAGATATGAATACCATGAGAGCAATTTTAATTAATGCATGTACTTCCTGAGGTCAGGTGGAAGCAACACACTGTTTATCACATGAATTACTCCATTGGAGCACATGATATTCGTTGTAATCACCTTGGCTTTGTTAACGAAAACACCCTTCATTCCATGGTGAACCACAATGTAGGAGCCTTCCACAGTTTTCACCTTAGCGCCGTTTTTGAGTGCTATCACATTTGCAGCAACTACTTTGCCTGCAAGTACATGATAGGTGAGTATTGCTGTGAGAAGTTTTTTGTGAGCAAGAATATAATCGAACTTCTTGGTACCGATTTTCTTCTCCAGGGTAGCAAACGCTTTGTTTGTTGGGGCGAAAACTGTGAACGGCCCTTTACCAGAAAGGGTGTCCACCAAACCTGCAGCTTTCACTGCTGTAACGAGTGTGCTGAAGTTTGGATTGGCAACTGCGGTTGCAACAATTGTCTTTTCAGGTGCAGCCTGCAGTTTTGGTGCAGCTGATAGCCCAATTACAAATGCAGCGGCAGTTGTAATAGCAATTCTAGAAATTCCTACCAATGTCATTTCTCCTTAAAATCTGACGATGATGGTATATATCAGATTTTTGTGATACGTTCGTATCATTAGTTGCTTACGTCACTTAGTGTAAACAGGTTCCCTGTAAACTGTATTCTGCTTGACATGGCTTCGCTATCTCCCCTATAATACGCGTGTCGCACTCACCCCAGTGAGCCAACGCATCTGGAGGAATCGCTCTTGACTGCATTGCAGAATCGGAGGTGGCTTGTCGCTATTCTCCTGCTTACCCTTGTAACCAGTTTCATCACGTTTACTAGTCGTGATTACCGCATTGCTGGAATAACGATATCTACCCGTCCCCATCTTGGTTTGGACATTCAGGGCGGATTGCGTGTTATTTTAGAGCCAAAAGTGGCTTTATGGCAAAAGCAGAACCCTGGTAAGACATGGGGAGCAGCGCAGCTGTCTCAGGTGCGTCAGGTTATTGAGAACAGAGTGAATGGAACCGGGGTAGCAGAGCCAATTGTGCAGACAGTTCCTGCCGATAACGAAATAATAGTTGAACTTCCGGGCGTACGCAACAGGGCGCAGGCTATTAGTGATCTGAAATCCACAGCTAACCTGCAATTTTTCCTTCTTCCTCAGTTGGGCAATGCAAAAACGGGCAATACTGGATCATGGAGCCTGGTGCAGCAGACAGATCCCAAAACCAAGATGAAGCAGGAGGTGCTGATTGACAAAGCGACTGGGCAGCCCGTAACTCCTGAAGAGCTTCAACAGGAAGTTTTTGACAACCCTGCTCTGCTCGTAGCTTCTGGTAAAGATCTGGAACCTAACTGCCAGGTTTTACCAGACCCCACAAACAATAACCAGCCGGTTATTTCGTTTCAGTTAAAGAGTGAAGCAGCCCAGAACTTTGCACAGGTAACCAGAGCAAACATAGGCGATTATCTCGCTATATTTTTAGACCAGAAGCTTATCACAGCTCCTACCATTAATGATATGATTGATGGGAGCGGTCAGATTTCAGGTAATTTTACAGTTGCTACTGCCAATGCACTAAAAGATCAGTTAAATGCTGGTGCGCTTCCTGTACCTTTGAAGCTGCTTGAAACAAGAAATTTACAGGCAACACTGGGTAGAGACTCCGTTCGCACAACAGCAATAGCCGGCGGTGTTGCACTTGTATTGGTGCTATTTTTCATGTTTTATTTTTATAGAGTTCCGGGACTGCTGGCGGATGTAGCACTCTGTCTTTATACAATATTTTCCTTCGCAGTTTTCAAGATATATCCTGTAACATTAACGCTTCCCGGAATCGCTGGATTTATTTTGTCCATTGGTATGGCTGTAGACGCCAATATCCTTATATTTGAAAGATTACGCGAAGAGCTAAAATCAGGAAAACCATTACGTGCAGCAATCGACAATGGATTTAAGCGTGCATTTACAGCAATTTTAGATTCTAATGTCTGTACCGCTATAACATGTATGGTGCTGTATCATTTTGGATCTGGGCCAATCAAGGGTTTTGCACTCACGTTAGGACTGGGTGTAGCCATCAGCATGTTCACAGCAATCATTGTTACAAGAACATTTCTGTTTGCGCTGGCAAATATGGGTTGGGCACAGAATCCAAAATTCTACGGTTTAAATGTTCGTGTTTACAACCTCAAGGTTATGAAGAGAAAATGGCTGTGGATTGGTATTTCTCTTGTATACATAATTCCTGGTTTAATATTCTGGGCTTTAGGTGGAATAAAAACAAGCATCGATTTTCAGGGTGGCACAGAACTCACAATATCGTATGCTAAATATCATCCTGCCAGTGAACTGCAGAAAGAGTTAGACAGTGTCTCCAGCAGATATCGTGATAGTAGAGTTGTACTTTCCGAAGCTCCCTATGCGGCAGTCAACAAGCATCTTGCAATCATCACCACGCCCGCATTAACAGATGCGCAACGGATTGCTGTACTGGATGCTCTCACGCACAATGGGGCAGATCTGGTACCTGGTCAGCAGTTACAAAACGTTGAATATGCAAATGTAAGCGGAACTATTAGCAAGCAGTTAACCCTGGGAGCTATCTACGCTGTTATAGTGGCATCTGTCCTTATCGTTTTCTATCTTGCTGTACGATTCTCTATGGGTGGCCTTGCACTTGGTTTCCGCTATGGACTTTGTGCTGTGGCAGCGCTGGTACACGATGTGGCAGTGGTTTGGGGATCGTTTGCCATACTTGGCAAACTGCTGAACTGGCAAATAGACAGCCTGTTTGTGACAGCCATGCTGACAGTGATTGGCTTCTCTGTTCACGATACTATTATCATCTTCGACAGACTGCGAGAAAATATGCAGCAGCGGGTTAAAGGAGAGACAT
>JAJZFJ010000228.1 GCA_021805395.1 bacterium | reverse complement strand
CGGCAGCGAATGGCAGAGCGGCAACGGCAGCAGGAACTCCTACCGGTACGTAGGGCAGTACGGCTACTACCGGGACAGCGCTGCCATACAGTACGTGCGAGCTCGATACCTGTCCGTACAGGCAGGCCGGTGGGTAAGCCGGGATCCGATAGGCTTCCATGGCGGCGACTGGAACTTGTACGGGTATGTGACTAACGCCCCGATTAACCATTTTGACCCCTCCGGGACTGAATGTAATAGTCTGAAAAAGCCACTTACAAAAGCATTATCCCCCTGTTTCCAATCGAAATATGTTGATCTACTTGTAACAGCTTTTGCATGTATAGCAGATGCAGAAAGTAACTGTAAAAAGAATAATATTTCTAATTCCGGCAATGGGAATTTGTATGGTTTATTCCAACTTGATAATGACAGATTAGGTGCTTGTGCACCTAGATGTGGGGATGGAAAAAACCCATGCGATTGGAAAGATGAAAATTGCCAGATTCAAACATCTATTACTCTTTTATACTCTGTTTGTTCTAACAATCCGGCAATCTCTTTATGCGATGCACTAAGTGCATATTGGGGTGTAGTTCAAGGACAGGCGGGTGGTCAGTTTTGGAAATGCATCACTAAGGCACAATGTAAAATGTTAAAAAACACTACATGCGCTGCTGCACTTAAAGGTAAATGTTCTAAATGTAAGAAGGATTATCAATTGGCAGTTACATTTCGATGCAAGACGGGGTCGAATGTACCACAATGCTAAAATGGATGAATGGGATCAAATATACTAGTATTGCGCTATATTTTGTACTTCTGTTATACATTAACGGTTGGTGCTACCCTCCGGCATCTATCCCTAGTATAAAAATTGAGGTGCTTAAGAGAATCTATCCGTCTGAAATGTGCAGATATAAGGTTTATCCATCTAGTGACTTCAGAAACTCTAGATGTTATTCTCCAGATAAAAAGCACTATCTTCAAGTTGTTAATAACTCAAACAATAATTTACGTCTGCTTTCTACAAATGGCGCAATCCTCATGAAAGAATTGGTCGGATTTATTTTCTGTATTCGAATTGACAATTCATTTTTTGTTTATTCTGATTCAGGACCATATATTTCTGCAGTATGGAAGCCCGGCGGATCTAACGATAAAGATACTATGGAATGGCTGCAAGCGCATGTTAAATTTTATGTACGTTCTACATATACAGGAAAATTATTATGTTGCGGTTCAGTTATTAATAAAGGTCTACCAGTTGCGATTACAGGCAATAAAATCTGGTGTGTTAGAATTTCAAATCCGATCAACTATTTTTTGAATGGTAGAAAACCGCATATTGCAATTGATATACGCCATGCTAAGAACGCATCGCTTATAGCAGAGATCAATATTCCTTATTCTATGGAACTTCAATATGATCCAGCATTAGATTCAGAACCCTTAAAGGGCCGAATTGGGGATTTCTGGCAATTAATACCTTACAGTGTTATAAATAGCAGACATAAGTTGACTGTTATTTTTGGAGACTCAGAACCACATACTAATCCTGAAAATTCTATTCCAAAAGCCAACTCAAAAGGCATGAAGATAGTATGGAGGTACAAGTAAGCGTGAGGAGACAAATGCCCGCATCCAGCAGCAAAACAGAACACCATCGAGGCATTGGAAACTGGCTCCCAGTTGCAGCCCAAGAGCATGCCTGCGATTAGTGGCTGTCGGTGCGCGTCTCGTCTGCGAAAACCGCGCATTCACGCATGGCGCTTACGCCTACGGCGCAATTGCCGCTGACAGTCGCCTTGCAGCGTTGTGGGACAGTAATAACCTGCTGCTGGAGCTGGATGGTGCTCTATCCACTACTGGCAGGTATACCGATTCACCTGGCATGTGGGGCGGGCTGGTGTCGGAATGGCAGTCGGCACAGCTTATCGAGAGCTGGGATGCAGCTGGCTCGTCGTTCTATGGCTACGACAGCCAGAGCAGCACACGCCTGCTCACCAACGCCTCAGGGGTGGTTACCGACAACTATGCCTACCGGGCATTCGGCACCGAGTGGCAGAGCGGTAACGGCAGCTGGAACTCCTACCGGTACGTAGGGCAGTACGGCTACGACAGCCAGAGCAGCACCCGCCAGCTTACCAACGCCTCGGGGACAGTAACCGACAACTACGCGTACCGGGCATTCGGTCCCGAGTGGCAGAGCGGCAACGGCAGCAGGAACTCCTACCGTTACGTGGGGCAGTACGGCTACTACCGTGACAGCACTGCCATGCAGTATGTGCGGGCACGGTACCTGGACGTCCAGGCAGGGAGGTGGGTAAGCCGGGACCCGCTAGAGTTTGAAGGTGATGACTGGAACTTGTACAGGTATGTTGGAAATGTTGTGGTTTCCAGAATGGATGCAAGTGGATTGTATGCATGCCAATGTGGATGTAAAGAATCAAATTGTCAGTGTGGGCTGTCATATTGCGACAAGTGTAAATCGAAAGGAAAACTGCCTTCAAGTGGTCAATGCGTCAGCACTCAGTTAAATACTTGTATCGATAAAGCTCTAGCAAAATATTGCAGTAAATGTACACAATATGGTAGCAATAAGAAAACTAGGCATGAAGTTTTATGTGAAATATTTGCTGAAAGCGGGTGTGATCCCACAAATAGCTACGAGGGAAATTACGGTTTGCTTCAGATAAGTAAGGATATATATAATTATTATAAATGTAACTTGATTGGATCTTGGCATCAAGTACAAACTAATCCGTGTAAAAATGTCGAATGTGCATTAAAAGCTATGTGTTCAAAAGCATTCAAATGTGATCCGTGTTATCACCCAGGTCGAAAAAAGCAGGGATGGGGAACGAAGTGCTATTCCGGCAGCCAATTTGATTGTTGTAGATCCTGTTTTAAATTTGAGGAATGATTATGAAACTATTATACATAATAGTGTTAATTATTATAGGAAGTTTGATAGAACAAAATGTTTATGCTATGACTTCATCGAAATACATTATCGATCATCAAACAATCGTTAACTTGGGATATACATCTCAAGCAACAATAACTGCCACTATCCAACAAAATGTGGTTAAAGATTCAGGACAAATACTTTACAATTATTCTTTAATATTCCAAGAGAAATTCAAATCTGGTAAAATAAAAAGACAATTCGAATATCTAACAGATGGATTTAAATCTACATCTTATTATCAGAAAACGAATAATAAAAGGCATAACTATTTCGATCTCTTCATATGTATTAACAGTCATGTTAACAGCAATTATCTATTCCACTGGAATGGCAGAAGATTTATATTAGTATATCACACTGGAGGATATCTATCAGCTCAGTTAGTAACAGGTAATAATGGTAATAGGTATATACTAGAAAAGTATTCTATTCATGATTTTCTTGAACATAGCAACTTGGGAAGAGGTTATTATGTCTGGAATTATAGTTATGTTTGTCGGCGTCTGAATCTTGATAATAACGATAAAATTCAAAAAATCAATCATGCTACATCAATCATGTGTAATTCAATTTCATTTTCGCCAAATGGTCAATTATTGGCAATTGGGTTTCCAGATAATTCCTGTAAAATAGTAAGATATAATAATAATCGAATTTCTGAAATGATAAAGTCTGTTCAACTACCATTAAAACATAATACTCCATATGTTGTGCATGGTATTGGTCAATTATCTATAAACTCTTCTAATACATCTATTGCATTCAGTGGTCCTAATATAGGGACATATCTATCTGACTTCAAAAGTAACAAATCGTTAATATGTCTTACACCTCCGAAAAAATATAACTGGATCAATTTAATGCATGGATTAAATTTCAGCCATATAAATCCTTTATACCTCAATTATGGATCGATTATTAGTAACATCTCCAATGGTAAAAAAATAATCAAATTTCATACTATTGACTATTCCGAGTCAGATCCTGTCAAGCCATTAATTGCTATTGCAATTTCAAATGAGCTAGAGCTATTTAATTATCAAAATAAAAAAACTCTTATAAGCATGAAAATTCCAAATATGATGATGAGTCCTCTCTATATGGTCTTTTCACCTAAAGGTAATAAAATTGCCTGTTTGTCAGGTTATAATATATGGATATATAAGACAGTTGGGTTGAAGCTTATAAAACATTTGGTACTTTCGTGCTTACCTAGTACTTTGCCTATTTGGTCTCCATCCGGTAATGACTTAATACTGGTTGTCAATAATCACATTCAGATTTATAGCCCAACAACCATGATGCTGATTAATCAGAATTATCTGCCATTCGATACAACTTCTGCCATGTGCATTTCCAGAAATGGTAACAGTTTGATTATTGCTTATGATTATGATATATATATCTATAATTTTCCTAAACTTAAACTCATTAAAAAATATCGTATGCAGAATGGCCAAATCAAACAAATAAAATAGCGCCAAGCTTTACATCATATTAGATATCCATGGACAATTAATATGAATATTTAAGTCTAATAATCAATCAGTAGTATATATATTTACCGAAATTCTAATATTCCTTTTCATTATTGATCTTTTCTAGCGTGTACCCTTTGTGCCAGGATCTGATGGTTAAATATTAACACGATGGTCAAAACATTTTTATGGTTGGATTGGATAACTTGTGTATGCTGGATATGTCTCATACTTGGAACCTATTACTATCTGTCTGATAAGAATAGTATTTAGTATTCATTAACAGGATGGTATATTTACCGTTTGATCTCATTGTCTCCACCTAATTGTTGTGGGAGTGGGTAAAGTCTGTAGAATGCCATCAAGACAGGCTAAATGTCTCCTAAGCTTACAAACACAATGGGTTTGTGTGCTTCCAATATTGCAGGATATATCAGTTTTAGTCCTCTATGATATCTTTGCAGACTCCGGCAATATCTCCACTTCTCCTGAAGAGTCCGTGCCACCATCGGATCGGAGGGTAACATTCAGCATATAGTGTGTGCCAGGTGTGAATGTTTTAATATCCAGTTTGTAGGTGTTGTCATGTGCAACTCCACCTGCCCATCCGGAATGAGTGTCGGTATCTATCATATCGCCATTTACACTAACTCCGCAGCTATTGATGGCGATGCCATCCGCACCAGCTGTATACATAAACCGAATAAAGTAGGTACCTGCGTGATGTATCTGACTAGTGATATCCCATTTCAAACTGACCCACTTTTCGCTCATCTCATCAGGCTTCCAGTCTCCTGCCATACTCCACGGTTGAAAACCGCTTCGGGCTATGAGAGATTCACGTCCATCAGGAGGGGATATACCCATCAGAGCCAGTCTCTGGTACTGGGAATGGAGCATGCTTTCCATGAAACGTCTCCAGTTGAGCTGGTTTGGCTGCGTCCATCCCAGCTCTCCAACTGCAATGAGTCGGGGCCAGATATAGTGGTCGTCTATCCTGTTTGTGGGCTTGGATTCAGTCCACAAGCACGCCTCAACTCCTATCAGCCGCTTCTGCTCCTGTTCGGTTAGCCCTGGCGGCATGGGGTTGTAGCTGTATACCCTGCTAAGAGGTGTTGCACTGTTGCTGGAGTCGAGATAGAGATATCCGTCCATGGATGCCACAACATCATGCCCTGCCTTAATTGCGTTCGATGCTGCAGATGGATAGTTCCACTGTTGAACAATCACGGATTTAGGCATGGATCCACCATTCAAAATCTCATCCCATCCTTGTAATCTATGCCCGTGGGCACTCAGGAAAGAATCCACTTTTCGTTCGAAGTAGTTTTGAAGCTCAGCAGGATTTGTCATGTGCTCAGCTTTCATGAGAGCTACACAGTCAGCGGAGGAGGTCCACTCCTGCGTCGGGCATTCGTCACCGCCCAGATGAATCACCTTCGAGGGAAACAGTCTCATTACCTCAGTCAACACCGTGTCGATGAACTTGTAGACCACAGGCTTGGCAGGGTCCATCACATCTTGTGACCAATCCCCAGCATCCATACTCAGCACGTGGAAAGGGCCAGACGTGCAGGCTAGTTCGGGATAGGCGGCAAGTGCTGCTACGCAGTGTGCTGGCATGTCCAGTTCAGGGATTATGGTGACACAGCGTGCTCGTGCGTATGCCACCACCTCGCGTATCTGCTTCTGGGTGTAGTAACCGCCGTACCTCATCCCATTGTCTGTTCTCCATGCTCCCACACTGGTAAGCCGTGGATAAGCTTTAATCTGCAGTCTCCATCCCTGGCTGTCTGAGAGGTGCCAATGGAACGTGTTCAGTTTGAAGAAGGCCATTCTGCTGATTGTGCGCTCGATGAAGCCGACGCTCTGGAAGTGCCGGGAGGAGTCCAGCATAAAGCCTCTCACAGGAAAACGCGGCCAATCCCGTATCTGCACACAGGGCATGCTCCATCTGGCTCTGCCCTGGTAGGTAGGGCTGTTGATTTCAGGAGGCAGCAGCTGGCGCAGCGTATCGGTACCATAAAACAGACCGGCTCTCGCAGATGCACTTATCGTCACCATACCCGGAGTGATTGAAAGGGTGTATCCCTCTCGGCCTAAACTGGGATTGGAGTATGTGCTGTTTAGCAAGATAACATTTCTGTCACGTTTTTGTCTGATAGTACTGACAACCTGCAAAGGGTAGCCTGTTGCGTTTCGGAGCTGTGTTGCCAGGTGCTCTGCAGTTTCCCACGCTCCTTTACCTTCCGCAGCTATCACCGTATGTTGAGTCAAAGTGAATTCACCCATCTGCCTGGTGATCTCCACAGGTTGAGGTGTAAGATATAGAGGGGCAGGCTTTACCGCTGCCCCAGATGAGGGCTGTGTAGAACATAGCACCATGAGGGTAACAGACAGGCAGATAGTGCGAAGCCATATATACATGAAAGGATTTTTATGTGACATGTGTATACTCATTGAGCTGGTAAATTCAGTTAGCTTTCAAGCGTTCTTGCACTGTTTAAGCTGGTTGTAAATAGGGTTAGGAATGGGTGCCTCATAGGGCTCAGTGCCATCCAGACCCAGGGCGAAGTAGATTGCAGAGATCTGACCATTCTTATAAATAGTATTTTGCAAAATATGTCCAACAAATCCACGAATATTCATTTCACGATTGCCAAACTGATAGCGGAGTTCATTCATCTGTGCTGGAGTGAGTGATAAGATGAGGTTTTTCCAAACTTCTGCTTCTTTGGCGAGAGCTGTACACAATTCCGACTGACTTTCTGGCATAGGTATAAGCTCATGCTTATCAATATCAGTTTCCAGTATGTGCTGTCTGTCACACACCATCCAGCTATAGCAGTGCTCCCCAAGAATCCTGGCGGAAGGAGCGGGTGGCTCTATCTGCCAATCCCAACGGTCTGCCGGGATATTACCGAGGCGCTCTATCATCTGGCATAGATGCATGTACAGCAGGGTTGAAAGAATCTCTTGCTCATTCTTGGGTATCATAGTTTTCCTTTTATGCTGAACTAATTGCCAAACGACTGCATCTCCAAACTAAGCCCATCTTCATGAAGAACAAGTTGGATAACTTCAGCTACCGATGTGATCTTTAATGGGCAATAGATATGAGGGTAGAGCTTTCCGTTCTTTGCAGGTTCATATTTAAGGTGGCTATTAAGGCTGCCGGCATCC
>JAJZFJ010000148.1 GCA_021805395.1 bacterium | reverse complement strand
GTTATACATATGCGGCTCTTTTCGTAGATTTATCGTCAACTTAATATACGCTAAAGAGCCGTTTAATTCCTCCTCATCCAGACTTTTGCAAAAGCCTCAGTATTGAAGTATTAATCCCGATAGACTGTTAGTACAGCAGTTAGTGAGTGTTTCCAGATTGAAAAATAGAGTGAGGAATTCTTTGAAGAGTATTATACCAACTCAATATACTTCAGCACACCTTAGAAATCTGGTGTTGATAATACTGTCGATTTCCTGTCTCACTCTTTCTGCCAGTGCTCAAATCGTGTATAGCGCAAGATACTACTATCCGGCTGGTCAGCATAAATTAAGCTACTATCATCTTTACTACTATAATCTGGCAACCAAGCATTCCAAAGAATTGACCTTTGGTAGATGGAATGATACTCATCCCAGGTTTTCCCCAAATGGACGAGATATTGCATTTATCAGATGTCGCGGATTTCCTGCATATATGGGCAAAGTAGCACATTTATGTGTTTATAGTGTAATACAGTCAAAATTGATTAGAGAGATTCCTTTTAGTAATGATGTATGGCCACTACGCATTAAATGGAATGAATCCGGAAATGCTGTGAAAGTTCAAACTAGTAAGCCAATTATAATTGGCAGCAAGACTAGCCATCTCAATAGGTATGACTGGCGATATAACATCTCTCCTGGAGGAAAATACAGATTTCTGTATTCAACAAAGACACCAGATCTAATCAAGGTCTTCAATTTAAATAACAACCAAATAATACGTGAATACCGATCCAGGTATTTCCACCAGGTCTGCTGGAGTGGACCCTCCAGCCTTACCGCATTATGCATTCCTGTTCCTGGAACACCTTCAAATGCTATTATATACACGTGGAATGTTGAATCCAGTTCACAGCCCGTCTCTATTAATGTCTCTACTAAAACAACGCTTCATATAGACAACCAGTTCGACTTTACTAAAATCCTGATGATTCAAAGCACGATATCAAATTTTGTATTGATAACAGAAGTGTTCTCTAATAGCTCGTTCGGACTTGTGTATTCATTTCAAAAGCTGAATGTAGATACTGCACGTGTTCAGGAATTACATGGAGGTCAGGTGCTATGTTTCTCTCGTCACTGGCATAGATATATAACAGTGCCCTACCGTGTATTGACCCAGTATGGTGCAAAGAAGAATGTATGGACGCAGCAGCTCATAATAAATTACGTAAAAAATCATCAGCAGCAGGATCTCGTCTACGGTATGGTCGATGTACGAGATGCGGATTGGCGTGGTGGGCATAGAGTCTGTTTGAACTATTACAAGACTTTCAATGAGTAATCAAAGTTGACATACTTTAATTCAAATGTGATGGCTAGTTATTTAATGTTCTTAATATGGACTTTCTCACATCAAGCAATCGACAATCATGTTTTGCAGGTAGCTTTCATACTCGCGAGATGTTGTTAACTTCAGCAAATACACAAACGGGAGCTTTTAATATTCAAAGCTTGAACTACGACATTCTTCAGGTCAATATGGTACATAGTTTGCATGGGATATTCTGAGACTAACAAACCCTGTAGAATTGAGATGATGGGAACATTTTGTTTGAAAATTGGAGCATTTGAGCTTCATCATTTTCAAACTCAAAAAACAGCGCTGCTCACGAGCATTCTTTCATATCCACCAGTTCGCGTACATTTAAGGGAACAGCTGGTTGACACATTATGGCCAGATGTATCTCTTAGCGTGGGTCTCAACAGGCTATCACAAGCGTTAGCATGGCTGAGATCGCAAACAGAAAAGCGATTTGATTTCAACGACAAATTTCTTATCTCCGATCGACAGTTCGTAGGGTTCAACGATTCTCTAATATCTTCTGACGTTGAAGATTTTGAACTAGCTGCACAAACAGCCATGAACAAGAAGAATGGTTTGTACAGCATTGAGAATATACAGATTGCCGAACAGTTGTACAAGGGCGAACTTCTTGCAGGGTATTACGAAGACTGGATTCTGAGAGAAAGAGATAGGCTTTTAACTGTCTATCTCACTCTTCTTCATCATCTCATACAGTATTCTAATCAGGTATCAGACTATGACAAAGCTGTGGAATATGCCAGAAAAGCAGTTGTGGTTGACCCACTGGAAGAGCAGCACTATGTTGATTTAATTAAGCTGCACATTGAGCATAAACAGGAGTTGAACGCAAAGCGGTGTTTTCATGATCTGGAAGAGATGTTAAAAGAGAAGCTGGATCAGGTTCCCGCAATGTCCTATGAAGAAATTGTATTAGAGGTAAAAACTTCCTCACACTCTTCATCTATTTATATCCCTTCAGACTATGGTCGAAACAAACCAATATCCACTTTTCCAAACCCGCTCACAAAACTTGTTGGGAGAGGGGAAGAGATAGAATCTGTAATAAATCTGATTCAATTGGGCAAATCCCGCCTAATTACATTGACAGGAGTTGGAGGAGTTGGAAAAACCCGTTTGGCCATAGAAATCATGAAACGGTGCATGACGCAGTCTATCGCTGATTGCTGTTTTGTATCCCTTGTAGATATTAGTCACGCATCCATGCTTCTAACAGCTATATCAGACGTATTACAACTATCCAGCTCAAATCCAGATGAGATGATTGAGCAGATTTTGACCCGGTTCAACTCCTCTTCGAGTCTCCTTCTGATTTTAGACGGGCTGGAACACATGCTGCCCACCTCCAGTGCCACCTTGCTGATGTTCGTTGAACGTATTCCAAACCTGACAATTCTCACTACATCCAGACAGCTAATTGGATTAACTGCAGAGCAGGAGGTGCCAGTACTGCCACTTTCTGTCCCTAACCTGCTGAATGTTAACCATCCATCTCAAGATAGCCGAAACAGAGCTAATGAGATAGAAAGCGTTCTTCTCTTTCTGGACCGAGCAAAACTTGTTCGTCCAGAATTCGAGCTAACGCCTCAAAATGAAGATGCAATTTGTAAAATTGCTGCAAGGCTGGATGGATTGCCACTCGCAATTGAACTATGTGCAGCGTGGGCACAGACACTCACTCCTGATCAGATGTTGCTGCAGTTAAACAACCGGTTTCAACTGCTTGTGAGCAGACGATCCGATATACCAAGTCGCCACAGAACACTTCAGGCAACCCTGGAATACAGTTTTCTGTTACTGCCACAGCACTTACAGGACATGTTTGTCAGTCTATCAATTTTTCGGGGAGGGTGGACTCTAGATGCAGTTACTACAGTGTGTTCCGAGCAGATCACGCAAAATGGTTCCATTCAAATGCTGGAGTGGATAACAGAATTGCGAGAAAGATCACTTATCATAGCAGAAGCACGATCCCAGGGAGAGATGCGGTACAGAATGCTCGATTCTGTGAGAGAATTTGCGGAACAGCAGTGCACAATATCGCGGTCAACTGTATTAACATTAAGACATTTACACTACTATCTTGAGCTGGCTGAACGAGCTGAGCCACTTCTTTATGGTCCTGATCAGAGTGAGTGGCTGGCGCACCTTGAAGCTGAGCATGAGAATATGAGAGCAGCGTTGCAGAGATCTACCCAGAAGCGGTCGTTTGAACCCATTCCCAATGAATATCCACTTAGACTGGCAACCGCCCTCACACCATACTGGGAGGTAAGAGGACATATTAGCGAAAGTTATAGATGGCTTAAAGAACTACTGGCGATTCAAAAGCTAGTCACTATGAATGATGTACAAAAAAACATATATGCGAGGGGATTGAATGCTTTCGCAACTACTGCCAGAGCCAGTGGAGAGTTTGTTCTGGCTGAAAAAACCATATCTGAAGCTATTACCGTTTGGACTGAAATTGGGGATCAGACTGGACTAGCACTAGCAATGCTGATTGGCGCTACGCTGGCGTGGTTTCGAGAAGAGTATGATACTGCCCAGAATTTTCTGATCAAAACACTTGTTATTGCGGAGCAAACTAATAACGAACTACTTAAAGCCAATACACTGCTGAACCTTGGTAATGTAACCCTTTCACTTCACAAATGGGAAGAGGCCATATCGCTTTTCCAGACTAGCATCGGTATTCTGCGATCTAGAGGCAATGCAAAGGCAGTGGGTGATGCCTTGAACAACCTTGGTCTCGCTGCCAGATATGAAGGCAATCTGGATAAAGCACTCTACTACTTGCAAGAGGCAATACCTGTTTTTACAGAGCTAGCGGATAGAGCAGGGTTGGCAATCACTATGGTAAATATTGGGATGGTTCATCTTCTGGCTGGACAACTAGACCTCTGTGAAGCAGCTCTTAAGGAGTCTATAAATCTGGCTATTCAAGTGGGACAGAAAAGGGTGGTAGCCTGGTGTATAAAAGAGTTTGGGCATCTGGAATGCCGAAAAGGTAACTATGCTGCTGGAGTTAGACTACTATCATTTTCTGAAACATTACGTCATTCTTTGAATATCTCCTTTCATCCTGCAGATCCTGATATGCTTACCATGGAGGTTCAGGATGTTAAGATAAAGATGAATCCCAATTCATTTGAAATTTGCTGGCTGCAAGGGGGTGAATTCACCATTAACTCTGCTTTGCAGGAATTAAATCTGCCAGTGCTAAGTAACTGAGATCAAAATTAACCCTATAAAATTAAAAAAGATTGAACGTTAAGATTTATTTAAGGATTCTTTAAGACTTGGTTTGTAGAATGAGTTCAAAGGACAAAGTGCATCACTTTACCTGAAATCAATGAGCTCCCCAACGAAGAGGTCTCACAAGCTGGATCGACCCATTAAGCCCGATACGCTGGCTGATAGTGATTGATTTATTGACATAGAGGGTTGAGTAAAGGTGAGAACTGCCGGGTTTTGCAAACACCGCTTTTCACATATTCTTACTTCACTATAGCTTCAATCTATCATTATATACAGCAGCTATCAACCATTGTCTAAGGAGAAATAGATGGAAATTGCTCATTATCGTTGCAAATCGAACAAACATGGATTTACACTCATAGAGCTGTTAGTAGTTATAGCTATTATCGCAATTCTTGCTGCTATTCTGTTTCCAGTTTTCGCGGAAGCGCGTGAAAAAGCCAGGCAGACCTCCTGTTTATCCAATGAGATGCAAATAGGACTTGCAAGCATGATGTATGCGGATGATTACGATGAAACATTCTTTCCATGGCAGACAACGGATGGAAATCCTCTGCATCGAATCACATGGGATGGTTTGTACGCGTATGTCAACTATCCTCACATGGTTTATGATCCAACGAAAGGGCTCCTGGGGCCATATGTCAAGAACAATCAGATACAGGATTGTCCTTCGGCTGCATCCATTCCAGTTGGTAATCCTCCGGCTGATATTGCCTATGGGCTGAACATGGCACTCTATTTTGACACCTCCTTTCAGGCAACCGGTAATCCTACCATGGCACAATTTGATCGACCAGCAGAAACCGTGCTAATAGCAGATGCAGCGAGCATGTATTACAATGGAGCGCCAGTGCTGTACAGGTCTGAGTTTCTTGATTGGCCTTCTATGCAATCGCCTGATACAGAAGGAAGGCACCTGGGTTTTGCTAATGTAGCATGGTGTGATGGTCATGCTAAAGCTGTGAGAGTCACAATTCCTACAACGGCTCTCAATGGAACTCCCGTGAGTGCATACCAGCAGTATAACATTGGCGACATTACACGAGGTGCAATTACCGGTAATCCTTCAGAAGATAACTACTATTTTGAATTAACAAAACCGAGCAACTAGCACTGCATTTTGCTAAACAATCCAGTACACCTTCCCTCATCTTTGAAGATCTCGAATTGGGAAATGAGGGAAGGTGCCATTTAAGTAATCAGGATGAGGCTTAAGTAGATTGCAATGAAGGTAACTTACTATAACAGGGAAGACATTCTGAGAGTTCAATTTAACAGCGGCGTCATCAAAACCAGTGAAATGCTGCATACTGGTTTAGTGATAGATTACAATCAACATGGCAAAATAGTTGCATTGGAACTTAGCCCTGCCACTGAGTTTTTAGGGACAATCGAACCAGACAGATTTCTAGAGTGCTCGATACTATCCGGCGAAGGTATTGAGGATGAACAGCAGAACGAAATAGGAAATTGCACTTCACAACCGACTGAGCAGCCACAACGCTAAAACATGTATGGCATTCAAATCCATCGCTAATTAACATTTAACGGGAAAACTACATGAACTCCTCTAAACTTTCAATAACAAAAAAATATGTGCCATTACTCCTTATCATCACCTGCTTCTTATTGTCCGGAAAGAATGCAAATGCCAGCGGCATTCGGTGGTCAAACCAGTTGCTGTATGCTCGTAGCCTGGAAGTTCATGAGGTCCTGTCAGATCAGATTGATACCAAAGGTCTGATGCCATTTTTTCATACTACTGTTAAGATTGTATATCCCAACTATGTATGGGTACAGGAACATACCATCACTAAATATCAGGGAAAGTGGATACCAAACTCATATTATGTGTGTGATGGCAGGCATCAGTATGAGTATAGTGGTTGGTCTGGCACATACACAAAGGAAAAAGCACCTCAACAAGGAGCACTTTCTCAAAGTATGATCTATGACATGTCGGTAGTGGCACCGCTATTATATCGTGGAAATGCGCCCGTTGCTCCGGAGTACACTAGAACCGTCACCAGCGAGAAATTCCACTATAGATGGGTTTGGGCAATTACAGATACTCTACAGCAAAAGAATATTAAAAAAGGACTGAATTCATTCAGCCGCATACTTGTCGATAAGGCTACAGGTTTGCCCTTTCGAAAGGACATGTATCAGCCAGAGAATGGCAAACTAAAACTAATCTTTCGAATTGCGCTTTCTAATTATGTGTTTAACTCAGATATTCCTAAATCACAATTTAAATGGATACCTCCAGCTGGTGCAAAACCATTTGCTCCTCCACCACTTCTGCCAGTTGGATCTGCGGCACCAAACTTCACTGCGTATACCCCTGATGGAAAGGCAGTACACCTTTCAGATTATAAGGGAAAAATTGTGGTTCTCGATTTCTGGGCAACCTGGTGCATTCCATGTCAACATTCTCTTCCTGCACTCGAAAAACTGTATCAGCAAGTTAAAGGAAAGAATGTAGTTGTTTTGGGCGTGTGTGTTTGGGACAAGCAAGAAGCATTTGATAAGTGGGTGAAGGCGAAGAGCAATATCTATCACTTCCCTGTGGTTTTCGATACTGCAGGTACTGGCAAGAATAGCATTGCGAGCAGTTTATATAAAGTTACCGGAATTCCTACTCAGTATGTAATTAGTAAAAAGGGTAAAGTTGTAACCGGTTACATGAATAGCTCACAGAGTGAGGTCATGCTTCATGCAGCGCTCGCAAGTCAGGGGATCATAGTTCAAGCGACCCCTGAGCAATCCCCAAAGCAGGGGAATTAGGCGAAGGTTAGTGTCATTCTCAGGCAGTATGGAGATATTGCTGGATGGTAGGTAGGTAGGCGGACTGCTTTGGCCCCAGAAAACCTCTCCCCGCATCTGTCGATGCGACCCTCCCCTCGCCATTCGCTGGCGCTCATTAAGGGAGGGTGGGAGTGCGGGTTGGGAGGTGTGAGGGATGTACTGTATACGGCTAGGCCGGACGGGTTAAAACCTGCCTTCGGCACCTCTCC
>JAJZFJ010000175.1 GCA_021805395.1 bacterium | reverse complement strand
ACTTCTCGGAGGCACCGGCGTCACCGGGCTCACCAGTCTCAACGGTGAATCACAAACACAGCAGATAGCTGTTTCCTACACTGCTTCCAAAACTTTGCAGTTATCAACCGGATTACTGCTCTCCTCAAGTGTTGGGAGCTACCAGTATAACAGTACAAGCAGAGATATAAACCTTACAGCAAACTGGCAGCCAAAGGGAGGGATGCTCTTCTCCGCCACGTTCGATCTACAGCACTCGGCTTACTCCGGACAGGTGGGAGGAGCAGACGTGTCAACCATGGACTTCAATGCCAGCGGACATCCTTTTCACAGTAAACTCCGGCTGGATTTTGGATACCTGGTAGTGCATAATGTGAGCGCATTCAGCAACTCTGCAGTCTCCACAGGTGCATCTGGTTCCAGCGGCACCTCTGGCGGTGTCACCAGTACCGGCACCACAGGCAGCACAGGAACATCTGGATCCACCACCAACACCAGCAATGATACAACCTCACTCTCCCTGCGCCTTGAGTATCCAATTGCTCCACGCTACTCTGTATTTATGAACTACAGCGACACACTCACAGCAGGGTATCTTGGTTCCAGTCAGTCAGATATCAGTACAGGTTTGAACTATCTCATAGGTGCCAACATAAAATTCTCTCTCGGATGGCAAATTGCTACAAGCGTGAACTCCTCCACTTCTCAAGCTTCGTATAACTACCATGTAAGCACCCTGTTAGCACAGCTTGGGTTCGACTTCTAGTGGATGATTGAGGAGATAACACCAAAATGGATACTGAACAAGAGGCAGTGAGACTGCTGTACGGCGAGGATGATACCCAGAATATTGTGTCGGTGGAACCCGGCGACAATGGATTATGCAGGGTATACCGCCGGGATCATACGGGTGTTGCAGTTGAAGAGTATCCATTTAAGCCCTGGATGTTCCTAAGAGAGCGACCGGAAGGAGAGCTGAAAGATTGCGAGATATCAGAGCTCGAAGGTGAAGGCTTCTCCATTTTAGCTTCATTTCACACTGTGGATGCTTTTTTCCATGCGCAGAGACAGTTGCGAAAACAGCACATTAAAACTCTTTCCTACAGTAATTTTTCACGGCAGGCTCTCATACAGTCAGGCAAGACACTTTTCAAAGGGATGCATCTGGATGATAGTGTAAGGCTGCAGTTTGATCTTGAGACCACAGGATTAAACCCAAACGCATACGATGCCAAAATCCTGCTCATTGCGGTATCAGATAATCGTGGGCTGCTTGATGTGATTGAGGGGGATGAGACAGAGATTATCCGCAAATTCATCTCACTGGTTCAGTCGCGGGATCCAGACATTATAGAAGGGCATAACATTCTTGGTTTTGACATGCCATATTTGCAAGAGCGTGCAAAACAGCTTTCCATCCCCCTAAAGCTTGGAAGAGACAACAGGGAGCCTACGCTGGACAGAAGGCGTGAATATGCCATTGGGGGGAATTCCAGGCCATTTATTCCCATTTTTCTATATGGGCGCCATCTTGTGGATACGTATCTAGTGGTACAGAGATTTGACTGGACGAAAGGTGCACTGTCCAGCTACGGACTGAAAGAGTGTGCCAGACATTTTGGTATAGCCGCAGAGAATAGAATTGAGCTGCCACGTGAAGATATGAACAGCCTGTATCGAAACGATCGGGACAGGGTTGTTTTGTATGCAAAGCAGGATGTGATAGAGACCAAACGGCTGGCAGAAATTATTACCCCGGTTGAGTTTTATCAAACCCAAATGACACCTGATAATTACGGAAATGTGGTGATTATGGGAGCTGGGGAAAAGATCAACTCCATCATGATTCGTGCCTATTTCGCCAAAAGACATGCTGTTCCTGTTACTCAGGTTTCCCAGGAATATCTGGGCGGCTACACTGAAGTGTGTCTGCAGGGATTGCAGAAAAGAGTGGTTAAGGCTGATGTGGAGAGCCTCTACCCAAGCCTCATGCTTACGCATAATATTGCTCCTAAAAGTGATGCACTAGGGGTTTTTCTACCATGCCTGCGCTGGCTGACCCGAATGAGGCTGGCCGCTAAGCAGCAGGCAGCAGATGCAGAGGCGAGTGGCAGTAGTCAGTATGCTTACTATGATGGAGTTCAATCCAGTTACAAGGTGCTTATTAACTCATTCTACGGCTACCTGGGCGGACCATTTCCTTTTAATGATCCTGAGGCAGCAGGAAAAGTAACAGCCCTTGGACGAACACTGGTCCAGCAAGTCTCCGCACGCCTCAAAGAGATAGGCTGTAGTGTGATTGAGATAGATACCGATGGGGTTTTCTTTGTACCGCCGGCTTCAGTCCAGACGGAGAAGGAAGAGCGCGAATGTATTGAACAGGTTGGAAACACATTACCTTCAGGCATTCGATTGGCATTTGACGGCAGGTATAGGAAAATGTTGTCCATAAAAGCTAAAAACTATGTGCTTGAGACATATGGGGGCAAGAAAATATTCCGTGGATCATCGTTAAGATCCCGTGCCGATGAGCAGTTTGGCCGCAGGTTTTTGGAAAGGGCGATCGACCTATTGATGGTGGAAGATCTGGATGGTGTTCATACGCTTTATCTTAAAACTGCAGAGAGTATTCGAGATGGTATTCTGGATATATCCGAGCTTCTGAGGCGGGAAAGAGTAAGCGAAAAGACATTTGTAAGCCAGCAAAAGCGTAGAATGGCTAATGCTGCAAAAGGATTGGCAATTGGAGATTTTGTGTATCTATATGAAAAAAATGACGGAAGTTTGGGATTAATTGAAGAGTATGATAACGATGAAAACCGGAAACATTATCTTGAAAAACTCTACAAATTTGCCAGACGTTTATATCCTGCATTTGAAAATATGAATCAGTTCGATCAAGTATTTCCAAAACCAGCAATGTTAGATGTTTCAAACAATTCTCAACAGAGTTTAGATCTGCCCTGAATACAAAGTTTATCAAGCTAAGATTAACAAATCAGCATCATTAGCAAAATATTTTGCACAATATGCTACTATATTGTTCTAATTGGCACGTTTCTTGCTTTAAAGATAGTATGAATAGGTAGGTGAGCGTGCCATTCGCTACCCTTTCAAACATACGCCGTGCTGCCGTGCAAGTAATACTTTGCAGAGGTTCCGGACTTTGCGAACCTTGCATCGCCTATCGGTGAAGTGAAGAATGTCCCGGGTGAACTTATCGTAGAAGAAAGTCTCCCGGGACATTCAGCGTATTAAACCACAGCAATCTGGTATTCTCATCAGGTTACTGCATAGGATTTGAATGGAATAACTTAAGTGGGATGCTGAATGAATGCTTTTGATAATAGAAAATATATTTAAACAGTAACCCGTACGAATAGCTAATGAAGTATATAAAACGTAATCAAATTGAAAAAAACACCCTGCAAAATGGCAGGGTGTTTTTTTATGCCCAGGATAGGAGTCGAACCTACAAGCCCTTGCGAGCACTGGCACCTGAAGCCAGCGTGTTTGCCATTTCACCACCTGGGCAAGACGATGCAAAGTGTACCACTTCCTCTATTCAGGTGTCAAGGTAAAGCGCGCTTTCTGTGCTGTATTATGTATGAATGATCTGGATAGATCAGGCAGATTAGTATGCATGATAAGTACCTGTGCAAGCTGATAATATGTGTGGATAGCTATTGTCCGATAGTTTCACTGAAAGTCTTCCTGCTTTCCTAATCTTGCATTGAACTCTTATCTCATCTTCAAGTGAATATGCCTCATGACCTTCTGGTTCTCATGCATCTTTCGCTCATGTGCCAGCAATAGATCCGCCCTTGTTATAATCCCTATCAGTTCATTAGGGTTATCAGCTGAAACTACAGGAATACATCCTGCGTTGAGTTCCACCATTGCGTCTGCTGCCTGACTGAGAGGAGCATTTTCGGTGATAGCAGATCTGTTATTCTGAGCTATCTCACCTATATGCACTCCATCCAGCGGTGCACAGAAAATATCCTTCAAGCTAACAATCCCAAGTAGTTCCCCTTTCTTCTTTACAGGATACTGATGATGCAGCATCTGAGCCGGCTGTTCTTTTATCCACATTTTTGCCTCACTAATACTCATTTCAGCTTGTAGAACAACCAGGCTTTTGTTAACAACATCACTCACTTTCATATGGTCGAAATAGTCTGCTGAATATTGGGTGGGGACAGTCACTCCTCTTCGGGCTATCTTTTCGGTCATGATGGTCTCCCGCATAAAAAGAGAGGAGACGATGTACGCTAACATGCAGCCAATGAGAAGAGGCAGGAGGCACTGCTGCTGGTGGGTAACTTCGAAAGCAAATAGAATGGATGTGAGCACTGCCCTCGAAGCACCTGCAAACATGCTAGCCATTCCCACAAGTGCAGCCACCCGTACATCTACTCCTGCATGAGGGAAAAGGTTTGCTGCTGTCAAACCCAAAACTGATCCTACACCTCCACCAATGGTGAACAATGGAGCTAGTGTGCCGCCTGATGTACCACTTCCTAAAGCAACTGACCAGCTTATCAGTTTAAACATGCATAACAAAAGGGCACCAATGCCAATCAGTTTGCCACTCACGAGTGCATCTATGTTGTAGTATCCTACTCCAAGGGTATTAGGTGATATTAAGCCTGTGATACCAACCGCCAGCCCTCCCAAAGCGGGCCACCAAGCCCAGTGTATAGGAAGTTTATCGAAGCCATCTTCTATTGCATACACCAGTTTTGTTATCAAGACTGAAAGGAGACCTGCAGCCACTCCGACGCATGAGTAGACCATGAGTGCAGTAAGATTTGCGGGAGCGACATGACCCATTGGGAACATGGGAGCAGATGATGTGAGAACCATACGTACTACTTCTGCGCTGGCACAGGCAAGCACTACTGCAGATAACGAAGCGGGTTTAAGTTCAAACAGTAATAGTTCAATTGCAAGGAATACTGCAGACACAGGCGCGCCGAATGTTGCAGCCATACCTGCCGCTGCTCCCGCGGCCAGCAGTGTTTTACGTTCTGATGCGGTGGTGTGAAGAATTTGGCCTACAAAGGAACCTAACGCTCCTCCAGTGGAGATAATAGGACCTTCAGCGCCGAATGGCCCTCCTGTTCCAATGGATACAGCTGCTGAAAGGGGCTTCAGAATAATAAGCCGGGGAGGTATCCTGCTCTCGTTAGATAATATCTGTTCCATTGCCTCAGGGATACCATGACCTCTGATGCCAGCGGAACCGTAACGTGCCATTACACCAACAACGAGACCACCCACAATTGGAACTATAATGGCAAAGTAACCCAGATGATTTCCTGCAGGCGAAGAAAAACGCGCTGAAAACTTCCCATAATATGTCAAATTTGTGATAAGCCCAATAAGAGCGGTGAAGACTTTTGCAATTAATCCAGCCAATATCCCAACAAGTATGGATAGAAGACACAGAACAACAGCCTTTCTGTCCAAATTTGTTTTGAGATGATCATGTTTTATTACTGACATCGGAAGGGTGAGAGATGGTGATACAGGAATTGGATCCATATACTGCTTCCCACATTCTGTACTGGTGTTATGCTCTGGCAGGCACTTGTTACACATGCTGAAGTCCTCTCTATGGGAACAAGTAAAAGTTTGAAGGATAACGATGTAATTATATCGTATTACGATATAATACCACAATGAGGAGTCACTTATGGATGATAAGCAAGCTGATTTAAGCAGAGAAGAGTACATTGCGCTGGCAACTTTCAGGAATGCTCTCAGAAGTTTTCTGCATTTTAGTGCAGAAGCTGCAAAGGCAGAGGGGTTGACACCCCAGCAGCATCAGCTGCTTCTTCTTATAAAAGGAAATCCTGATAGAGAAGGCGTTTCTGTTACGGAATTGGCAGATGGGTTGAAGATACACCATAACGCTGCGGTTGGCCTGGTTAACCGATGTGAGCAATCAGGTCTTGTGAAGAGGAGTGAGAATAGTGAGGACAGAAGACAGGTAGATGTGACACTCACGCCGCTGGGAGCATCCAAACTTCACAATTTGACAAAACAGCATATTCAGGAACTGCATAGTTTGAGATCCTCTCTTGACATCTCCAGCTTGATGGAAAAGTGATCAGGTTCTGTATATTCAGATCTAGCTCTGGCAGCAGAGTAGCCATCACTACACAATGACTGCTCCATACCTATGAGGTAGGTAATTAACCTTATAAAGCTGATGTGTGCAGTGGGTATCTGTTCACTCACACATGTTTGTTCTTGCAAATAGATACTAACTGCTGAACTCCATAATCAATTCATACCAATTTGGTTTGGTATGTAATTGCATGTTTCCATGCCACACCATAATCGGCAAAGGCTTTCAGGTTAACATCTTGGTAGCTTAAGTTTTGTCCCCGTAAATCTAACACTCAGTCATTCTGAAATGCTAGTTTGCTAGAGCGAGTAACCACATTAAAAGAACACTGACTATTTAACCTTGCCCTGAATCTGGCAGGATCTGATTAGTAGAATGGTCTCAAAATGCTGAAACTATTACCGATAATCCTGTTGCCTGAATATATCCCAGTTAATTATATTAGGTTTGACAAGGACCAAAATACATGAATCATGAGATAAGCTTTAAAAAATCACTCTCGATTGCAGAATTGGATAAACAGACTGACCGGATGTTCGTTCCGTTGATGTGGGGACATGCAGCTGCCTCGTTTCTACTGGCATTCTGGTATCACACATTTGCCCAGTCACTTCTAATAGGCGTTCCAACTGCCATGCTTGTACAGTGGTTAGTACGTACGCATCCCGGTGCATTAATTACCCGTTGCGTTGTGGGTTCTTCCCTCATGGTTTTCAGTGCCCTGTTTATCTCACAGGCACATGGCATGACTGAAGCACATTTTCATGTATTTGCCGCGATGGCATTTCTCCTGGTGTATAGAGACTGGCGACCTATTCTGGCTGCTGCTGTCACTATAGCCGTTCATCATCTGCTCTTTACGGCACTACAGACCTATCATGTACCTGTTTATATCTATACATCAACATTTAATGCGTGGGGACTTACAATCATCCATGCTCTGTTTGTTGTGTTCGAGGCATCCATTCTTATCTATATTGCAAAGCAGATGCGTGCTGAATGGTTGAAGCAGGAGGCTGTTGATCTCTATCATGATGAGATGACGGAGATTGCTGGAAAAATAGCAACCGGAGATCTTACCGTTCAGCTTGTGCCACGCGGTGAAGATGATGTGCTGGGACGTGCGTTCGAAAAAATGATTGCGAATTTGCGACAGCTTATTTCGTCCCTGGAATCGAATACCTCCACAATTGAAGACACCAGCAAACAGTTATTAGGCAGGACGGAGGTACTTTATGAGGCGGCAGAATCCATCTCCAAGTCAATGTATATGGTCTCTCAATCTGCCGAGCAGAGCTCCACAAGTAGTTCGGAACTCGCTATGGCCACCGATCAGCAGGCACAGGGCGCTACGAAAGCCGCCTATGCAGTGGAGAACCTGGTCCATTCCATAACAATGGTGCAAAAAGGCAGCGAAATTCAGACAGAAGCTGTGGAAGAGATGGAGAAGTGTATACAGTTGAGTATTGAGAGCACCGAAGCTGTGAAAGCAGCTGCAGAGGATATGGCCAGTCGATCGGTAGAGTCTCAGCAGTTAGCAAAATCGGGCGGTATAG
>JAJZFJ010000246.1 GCA_021805395.1 bacterium | reverse complement strand
GTACGTTTATCCAGGGTAATGATAGGGGCCACCAAGCCCGTTGATGCAGTTCCAGGCACTATCCGTGGCGATCTTACCACAGAGCTGGTAAACAATCTGGTGCATGGCTCAGACGCTCCTGATACCGCGCAAACTGAAATTGAACTTTGGTTTGATAAATCCGAACTGGTTGAATGGTGATTCACGAATCAATGGTTTCTTGATAATGAACTGATCCATCTCGCTTCGAATAAGTGAAGAAAGAGTCCTCCATGAAATCGAAATATCTCCCTTTTCTAGTCATAGTGATTTTAGCTTTCCTGCCCTGCGCAGTTCGGGCGCAATCCCAAATTCAGATAGCCAGTACTCCAACAGGGGTTGTCTGGCAGGGGTGGGGGTGTTCAATTTGCTGGTGGGGTAAAGCCTGGGGGAACACGTCTTCAGCATCCAAAATGACCCGGATAGTTTTCAGTATGAACAAGACCAGGTGGAATAACACTGAGTTACCTGGGTTAGGCTTCACAGTTGCGCGGTACAATGTAGGTGGAAGTGGTGGTGGAGCGGTCTATGGAGCATTGAAAGAGAACATCTCTCCTAATATGATTCCAGCTACCACCATTCACACCTACTGGCTGCATCCGGGAAGCACTAATCCTTCCTCCAAAGATTGGAACTGGGAAGCTGATAGTGCTCAAAGACACGTGATGAAGCTGGCTCAACAGGACGGCGTGAAGTATTTTGAATTTTTCTCCAATTCGCCTCCATGGTGGATGTGCAACAATCTCAGTACAGCAGGTGGTGATAATCATTCTCCTAACCTCAATCCCAAATACTATAAAGATTTTGCCCTCTACATGTCAGCAGTTGTATCACATGCCATGAAATACTGGCATGTTCCTGTCTATTCGGTTGAACCTTTCAATGAACCCAGAGGGTCGTGGTGGACTTTCCCCTCAGGTCAGGAGGGCTGCATATTCAACGTTGCAGACCAGGTGAAGCTAATCCCCTTACTACACGCTGCCATGGCTAAAGACAACCTTACCGGAAAAGTAATATTAACTGCTTCAGATGAAAACTCTACACCTGTCGCACTGAACTCCTGGCAAAGGTATCCTGAGGATGTGAAGTCAATGGTAGGTAAGGTGAATACACATACCTACGACTACTCACTCAATAATCGTGCTAATCTGCATGCTGCTGTGGGTACTACATCACTATGGGTCTCGGAACACGGCGATGGCGATCCGTCGGGTTTAACCCTTGCCCAGACACTAGTTAGAGATCTTAATCAGCTCAAGCCTTCGGCGTGGTGTTACTGGCAGCCATACGACTCAGGTGGATGGGGCATGATTAATGCAGACAGGAAAACTGGGGAGTTAGGAAATACAACCCAGAAGTACTATGTTATGGCACAGTTTTCCCGCTATATTCGCCCTGGCAGTGAATTGTTAAACAGTAATAATCTCGATACTGTAGACGCATACAATGCTACCAGTCACACCTTAACTCTTGTTCATCTCACTGGCGCAAAGCATTCTGGTGATCTCACAATTAACCTGTCTGCATTTAAAGTTAGCGGTACCAGTGCAACAGTAGTTTGTACAAACTGTAAGCCAACTGATGAAATACCAAACCTGAGATTGAAGAGTGTAAGCGGAGTGTCCATTGGAAATTCTATTCTTACAATTCCAAATGCTTACCCAAACGCAATATACACTATAGTAGTGAAGGGCGTAACAATGTAGAACTTCCCTGGTGCAGTGTGATATTGAACCTTGTGAGATTGAGAATTAATTCTCAAGAATGCTGGACATTGGAAGCTTTTTCAATGACTGAAACTGAGTTTTGAATACACACTGCACCAATGCATCCTCTTCCCATGCATGCAATGACACGAACTGTGCTCGAACCGAGATGGCGATTCCTCCTGAAATAGTGGCTTTCTCAGCCGTTATAATTTTAGCTGCCAGCCTGCTGGAAGAAAGTAGAGGAATTGGAAGTCTCAGCTCGACAATTGTGTTGGGTGCAAATTGTAGATGAAGGCTGTCAAGCGCACTGATTGCCCCATTATGGAAAACATATGCATTAAAGCCGTTGCCAGACAGATTTACAACCGTAGTATGCAGAGGTAGACTATTTATACTTAAGGGGCATATCTGCAAGGTTCCAGGGATATCAACATTCGCCCTCACATGCTCTCTTCTCTGAATTTTGGAAATCCATTTAGGGCGATTAGTTATTAATTTAGGTGAGGATTTCTCGATGGAGATTATATCTTTCAGCCTGCATTCCATTTCGTAAAGTGCAGATTTAGCTGCAAAGTGGACTGTAAGCATACTCCCAATTTTAACGAGATCATCAAGTTTTTTATAGTATGGTTCGTACCCGTCCAGTACTATTAATAAATTGGCTTGTGAGTTGGTTCGTAATACAGCTTCACAACCAGGCAGTGAGGTGTTGGGGAACAGAACTTTCAATCTCAGGTTGTCAGATAGAACAGATTCAGCCTGCTCGATGTCAGTACCAAGGCTATTTCTGGTGCGTTTCCACTCCAGATACAACTGTGTGGATCTGGCTGTATTCACAAGAACTATAAGGCATCCAATTACCATGAATAGCCAGAACAGATATGTTGCATAGACATGATTGATCATACACTATTAATTATTGCCCTTCACAGAGGAAATCTTCTGTGTTGCATTAATTAATTCCTCATTTATCTCTTTCTGGAAGACTGATAGTTTGATTGATATGCCTGTCAATGATCTGGAATCATTCGAGAGGGCTTGCTTGAGAACACCAGTTGCCTGCATCAAGAGGGCAGATGCCTGAATAGTATAAGCTTGTGAAGTTTGTAACGAATCTTGCATGTCCAGTCCGCCAATAAATGAAGATATAGCATTCACACGATTCGACAGATCTGATACAGCACCACTAGCTATGCCCCTCGTCATCTCGCCGGATTCTGCAGAAGCGTCGATTCGCTGAAGGTTCTCCAGCATAGTCTGTATTCTGTTATTTATGGTATTGAGTACAGTAACTGAGTCACTCAACTCGACATTAGGGTCTTTCTCTAAACTGGTGGCCAATTTCCATTCAGACACTGCTTTTGTGTAGTATCCACTCTGGGAGTCGGCTAGCATCAGGTAAAGTGTTGCAAGTTTCAAATGGGGTTCTGGCAACTCAGGGTTTAGAGTCTCAGCCTGCTCATACGTTTGCATAGCATGATTATAGTGGACCTGAAAAGCATAGGCATCACCCAAAGCCACAAGTATGCTCTCATTGTTCGGATGAGATTTTAGTAAGTTGCTATATATCTCAATAGCATTATTTGCATTTCCTTGAGCAAGAGTGGTTTTTGCATTTACCAGCATTAACTCAACATTATCAGGAAACAATAGACCAGCTGATTGCGCTTCACTCGCAGCCAAATCCAGCATATTTGCATGGTTGTAAGCATCTATCAGATCAATCCGCAGTTTCGGATCGTATGGTGAGCTGTTAATTGCCTTAATCAGAAGAGCTATCTCGTCCAGGTATCTGTGCTCACTCTTATCCCTCATCGCTCTACTCAGATATTGAGGATCTTCCGAAGGTTTTACAACAGGTGGTCTCATCCCTAGAGTGAGAACGGAAGAACTTTCAACTGGTGTGGATGGCTTAGTATTAGTGCTGTCATCAGTAGCTGATACGGACGTGCTGCGGGTTGATGTATTGGATAGCAAGTTCTGGTAATTGGATGGATAACCCGCAATGGAATCGATCTGATCTGCTGCCTCTGCGAGAAGATAATCGGGAAGTTTTGCCGAAGCAATGCGATTATCCACATTGGTGAGGTTTATTACAAAGTTATTGGTGCTAAGTGTGGTCCATAGGTTTGGACCCACAGTTTCAGCAAGAATACACTTATATGAGGTTGAATTTCTGTTTGGTGTAGGTACAACGTAGAGAACATGCGTTATCTTCAAGTAAGAGGCAAGTTTTTCGATCGCATACAAATTCACTCTTGGCATCAGTGTATTCATTGGCACTGCACCCGAATGAATAGCTTTCTGAACATCTGGTGAATAAAGATGATATATTTTCACATCGTAATTACTTTTATTCAGTAAGTTGGTTTGTATGAGATCTTCCAGTTTCAGGATGAGGTCATTTTTTGTTAGTGGCAAAGATTTTGGTCGAACCACACAGAATAACATTGGGATTTTGGCTGGTGTTGTATTACTTTGCAGACTGGATCCGAACCCACGGGCTGATACATTACTGAATACACTGAGTGCCAACAAACCCATTACTCGGGCTATATGCTGCATATCTTGATTCCTGCCTGACATGCTGTGATGCCACTGCTGGCAATGGAGGTTTCATGTCCTGAACGGAGCAAAGATTTATATGCAGTGATTGCCTTTTGATAGAACGATATTGCCGATTGCTTGTTAGAAAGGTTTTGATAACAGATTGCTATCTGTTGATCGATATAAGCGGTCTCATCTCCAGCGGTTGGTAAGGCAGATGAATATGCAGAGATAGCCCGATTATAATGCCCTTTCTCCTGCTCTTCCTGCCCCAGTGCGAGATAGCTGGAAGATGTGTGATCAGGCGAGTTTCCTGAAACCGGCTCTAACGCTCCTATATCCACGATTTCCTGCTGTGATGAGTCATTCGTACTGTCTGAATTATTTGACTGCTTTTTATCAGTTGAGCCTATGTCAATAACCACTTTGTTTGGCTTTTTCGAAACATGATTATCTTGTGGTGCTATGCGTGCCTCATTCGGTAATACTTGAACAGGTTGAATGGGTGGGGTGGTGACGTATCTGTTTATAACCGGCTGTTCGCGTTCTATCACAATTTGTGGTGGTGGAGTGGCAGGATTAGCTGACTGTACAGGTGGTTGCTGTCTGTTGACTCCAGCCTGAGAATTTTCTGCCAACTGTTGTGGCGTAACTGTATGACTTGGAAGATACCTGTCGCCAGGTTTTCTCTGGGTTGAGTGGATCGTAATCACAACTGCAACAATGGCTAAGGTTAGAGATACTCCTGTGAGCAGACTTCGCCAATCCATTACGGTGTCACGTCTTACAGGAACTGGTATAGGTATTGCAGTATCGCGTCCACGCAAAGTATCAAGGCGAATCCTGTCTTCCAGACTGGAAGGATGTATTAGCACGACCCGCTCCATAGCTCTGATGGCCAGCTCTCGATGCCCCAACTCTTCCTCTATTTTCGCAAGTGACAGCCAGGCATCAGAATTTTCAGGATGTGAGCGGACGTAACTTAATGCAATATCTCTCGCAGACTCCAGATCCCCAGATTGTTTGAATTCCTGTATCTTCTCTATTTCTGGTGTTGTTGGAGACGTTGGCTGAATGGGTTCGGCCGTGGGGTGGCCACAGTTTGAACAGAACTTGCTTCCTGCGTCGCAGGGTTTTCCACAGGATGAACAGAACATTGATATTCTCTCAGTTTGTTTGATGTAGCTTACCTACCAGAATCGCAGCAGTCTCTCATACTTTGAAAGTTATTGACTGATGCGGTCTCATCATGGGTAATGAATAGGAGAAATAGGTATCTCAATAGAGTTTATTTTACCCTAGTGGGAATGACGATCTGTGTGTTTCAATTGGTTCAGGCATAGAAAGTGCAAATTAAAGACGAGTTTGTGGCCTACATTTATAGTTTGAGAGGAGATACTGAAATGTGAGACTTATACTGTAACACGAAAGCCCCTTAATCTTGTGAAGCCTACACTCCTTGTAGTGAGGCTTGCTGAAGCTGTTCTGGAGGTGTAAATCCAGTCAGGCTGTGGTTCTGTATGTATTCCAGACGTTCAAGAATAGCCTCCCACTTACCTGTTGGTACTACATACCCATTCACACCTTCAATCACAATCTCCTTCATACCTGTATCTTCAGTGACTATAACTGGGGTCGAGCATGCCAGCGCTTCAGCAGGTGCATATGCCCATCCATCCTCCCAGGATGGGTGTATGTATACATCAGCTTGTTGTAAATGAGGCAGAGGATCACCAGGAGCCATAATAATTCGGCTGTCTTTTGCTAGCCACTGCTCAATATATTGCCTCATACCTCTAGTAGCATAACCCCCAACGAGGGTTAATCTGGCATTTTTAGTGGATAGCCGGGAGAATGCTTCAAGAAGGACAGGAATCCCTTTTGCAACTGTAATGCTGCCCGTATAAACAATTCTAAAGTACCCATCATCTGGTCTGCTTACAGGTGGAACAAATCGGGGATCGTTGTAGAAGTAGAGCCTTTTAATATTTTTGCCATCGAAGCCTCTTTCAAGAAAAGTAAGTCTGCTGTATTCGGAAGCTACAATAACTGTATCTGCTGTCTTGTACTCTTCTTTAGTGTATTCTATTTGCGCAGAATTAAGCCATGATGGGTCAAAGTTATGTAGTTTGTTAGCTTGAGCATGAAGTGCTCGTACATTGTCAACATGGCTGTTGGCTGCCATAACTTCAAGCTGCTTATATCCCAGTGCTTTTGCTCGCTGGAAAGATTTTAATGATTGACCGACGAATCCGGTTAAAGCATCTGCCTTTGGCAGTTTTTTTGCGACTTCAGTATCGAACATGGTGCAGCTTAGATATGATCTCCATCCCGGAAACATCCTTAATGGTGTTTTCATCAGCGTCTGAAAAAGAGGAGTGTCTACAGCTGTGCAGTCTGGATCCGTTCTTGTTGAAAAACAGAAACAGTGTACGTTTTCATTCTGCTTTAGGGCATGCTGGGTTACCTCCTGTAAATGTAATCCCAATCCGCCTTTGCCATAGGGAGCTCCGCAGCTGATTATTCTCTTTGTCATACCTGAAGAATCACTTCCTGTCTTGGTTGTTTCGTATTCAGATTGTGCAAGAATGGCTTTTCAAAAAGCAGATGGAACAGATAGGCTATACATATAGCAAGTGGGAAACCTGCTCCGGCAAATAGAACCCAGCGCATCAATCCAGACATATGGCTAACTTTAAGTATGTAATACACTATCTCCAAAACTGGGTCGTGTATAAGGTATAAGCTGTATGAAAACGCTCCCAAATTATCGACCAAAGGAGTCTGAAGAAACTTAACGATTACATTAGGACTTAAGTAACCATTAATCATGGAATTCGTAGAGTGGATGATAAAACAGACCACTGCTAGTCCAGTAAGAGTTTCGGGCAGAAGAGTTCCACCTATCAGATTTATTCTCAGTTTATCTGCAACCAGTGTGACTGCCAAGGTTGAGAGAAGGAAGAAAATAGCTCCATACAACCATATACCACAATGCCTTAAAGTTATATATATTGGTTCTTTTGAAAAATTCACACATGCTCCCAGCATGCCTACCAAAAACAGAAACACAAACCAGCTGTGGACATTACCCCAAATGTTATTTCCTAACAGAACCGGTACAATGAATACCGCAACCACAAATGCAATGGTTAATATGGGTTTGAATCTCTTTAGAAATGGAAGCAGAACAAGACCGAACAGGAAATAGATCTGCCACTCAATTACCACACTCCACATTGGAGGATCAATTGCTGTGTACCATCGCGTGAAATCATAGAACATAAATAGATGCGAAACTACACAACCAAATGATAATGAGCCTGTAACCAGTTTTGCCCAGGCCATCTGACTTCTGTCAATTCCAAATGATTGCAAGTTCATTATCAAGAGTAGACAGAGAAACATTGCAGCATAGTAAGGTGGTAAAATTCTACGTGCTCTTCTAAAGAAAAACCCCTTCAATCCCCCCTTAAGTTTCATATCTGGATCACGGACGACGGGTAACATCAACAGATACCCGGAAAGTACTATAAAAATAGCTACCGCATAAGTCCCATAATTCAGGATATAAAAATGTATGAAATGAAGAATTGACGCTGGACGTTTTGATAGATCTGTTCCGTTTTTGGTTAATAACATCGTCATAATGCTGCCATGATTTAGCATCACGTACAGCGCTGCGAGACCCCGAATTCCGTCCAGATACTTCACATGAATATCCCGGGATCTATTAAATTGTTTAGTGTTATCTATATTCAAATTTTTACTTCTCGATATCTAGGGGACAGCAATAGCCATTGCAATAGCCTGATTATCAGTGTGCGAAATAGAGAGAGAAACGTTGAGTTGAACAGATTCTGTATCGGAATGTAACATAGCAGACACAGAACCGTCCTTCTCTTTTCTGATCTCTAGACATTTAGGTGATATGCCTAACAGATTAGGAAGACACTTTTTTATTGCTTCTTTTGCACACCAGCGTGCTGCAAAGTGGATCCGAGGATTAAACTGCATCTGGCAGTATGCAATCTCTGATGCCGTAAAATTATCGGCATAAAAAGGATTTTCCCAATAGTCATCTGATATAGGAAGGTTAGAAACCTCTTCAATATCTATTCCACACTTGAGGGAAAAACTACCAGCATTTATTCTGACGGCAGAAATAGCAGTTTGGTTCACATCTGTTTCAATTTTTTTCACATAAGAGCCATCTCCAAATTCAGGAAACAGTTTAGATTCCAGCTCTTCATAAGTGCGAGAAATGTGAATGGCAGACGCATCAACTCCAAGCCTGCGCTTCAGAGCTGCTTCCAGATTAAACTTAGCGAGTGATGAAGAGAGCCTTTGACCGGATAAGGGAAACTCAGCAGTAATATGTTCAGGCAATACATCGAAGAATTGAGCTATTACTGCCTTTAATTCCACTCGTTTATCCTGCATTAAAAGCCTCCCATACATATTGTGCAAATAAGTCTCACAGTCCTGTTCTTATCTACAGTTGGTATAAGGTATGCCTTCAAACTGCCAAGACTGTTCATGTCTCGTAAGCACCGATAACAGGCTAATTCTTCCACTTCGGACAAAGCAATACCAGCTTCCGGAAGGGTGGAGGAAATCGCAGAGTTATCAGAAACCGTTTCAGTTGCATTTCCCAGGGATTCTTCATACGCTGTGAGATGCAGCTTAAGACGATTTAAAAACTGTGCAGCCATACGCCCTTCAGTTGCCTGATGGTCGAATGAGAGTGTTAGAGTATAAATCCCCTTATCATCGTGAAGCAGGTTTTCCCCGCCTATTCCAAGAATTGCAGACTGTCCTTCGCTTATTAATGGCTCAAAAGAGAAAACACCTTCACCTGAGAGATCAGAGATCGTGAAGGTCCCTCCAGTTAAATGCTCTTGACGAAGCTGGTCCTCAAGATAAAGGGAGATGCAGGTATTCATTTCATGAGCGATCTGGGAAAGAGATTTCTTGTCAGCATTTTTGATTACAGGTACTTTCAGCCCAAAACCAGCATCAATCGTAAACCCTATGTTTATCTCTTCATAAAAACAGATTTCTCCTGAAGCATAATAGGCATTGAAAACTGGAAAATGGTGAAGTAGTCTGGCAGCTTCAAATACAACTAATGCTGTGGGATTTCCTTCTAACACAGGTTGAGACTGAAGGACATTTCTAAAGCCGTTTGTATTGCAGGCAACGGTTATACTGCTGGTTACACTTGCCGATTTGCCTATTGTGAGATTACGTATTTCTGCCTTCTTACGCTTCGAGACTGCCTCTTTACGAATTCCAACGCTGGGAACTTGAGAGTGAATTAAAGACGGCTGAGCAGGCAATTGGGTTGTATGTTGAGCGGTCGTGTTGATTATAGCCGGTTTGTCAGAGGAATCGATACCATTTATAAGCTGGAGTATATCAGATGAACGAACCAGACCATAGCCAGTAAACAGATCAGTGGATAGTGAATGTTGCTGCATGAGCGATTGAGCCTGTGCGGTGAATCGAGTGACTGGCCAGGAAATGCATGTGTATTCCACTTTGCTTTGCGAAGATAGGGCAAGTACGTCATCACTTCTCACCAACTGTTGTCCAGCAAAGTTGGAATAATCTATCCCTAGCGAATCAATCATCTTTTTTGCAACAGGAGTAAAACGTGGTTCTCTGTCAGTTGGTGTTCCTGGAGCAGCTACTTCCTGACCATTTAGTGATAAGTTCTCCTGCTGGTCACGATGTGTCAGTGAATATGGTTCGCTTGAATTGTAGTTGCTGTCACCTGGGGAGTTTGACAGTGAGGTCGTAATGCAGGCCAGCACACCACCAATAGCGACTTCATCTCCAACTTTAGCCTTATGAACAAGGTATCCGTCTGAAGGTGCTTCAATTTCGACATTAGCTTTACTGGTCTCAAATGAGAGTACGATATCTCCCTTTTTAACTTCTGACATATCCGGAAAAAACCATTCGAGAAGTACTACTGTTTCATCATTCACGTTATTAAATGGAGCAAGAATTTGAACTGTCTCATTCATCTGTGAAGTACCTTCCTAACTGCATCCACAATATGTTCTGAACCTGGAAGAACAGCCTTTTCTAATGGACCACAGGATGGAATGGGATGTCTGGGAGAGGATACACGCTGAATCTCCTTCAATACTCCCGGTGCACTCTGCATAACCTGCGCAACTACCTCAGAACCCATTGCACAGAAGCTGAGACCTTCTTCCACGATAACAAGTTTGCTGGTAACTCTCAAGGACTGAATCAATGGCCAGGGATTGAAAGGATAAAGCACAGTAGGGCAGATAAGTTCAGCAATTATCTCGTGCTTCTCAAATAGGGTATCCACTGCTTTCTCTGCATCGGGAAGCATGCCGCCATAGCAAAACAGAGTAATGTCTGGCATGCCAGAGGGCAAAAGTCTGAGAGAGGGAAACAGTTCATTGCTCTGTTGCCAGTAGAACCCCTCAGGAGCATCTGAGGTTACCTTCATTGCATACAGCATTTTATTTTCGATTACAAGTGTTGGTTTATCAACCGTTTGAAACAGAATGTCGTACACTTTCCCAGGATCAAGTTTGGAGTTTATTGCAAGCACCTGAGTTCCTGGTAAACCCATGAAGTGTTTTTCAAGGGATTGACTGTGAGTTGCGCCATACCCTCGCTTGCCTCCCATTGGAGTTCTGATAATAAGCGGCACTTTGACTTTGTTGTTATACATGTATTGAAATTTGGAAGCGTGATTTATCCACTGATCAGTACACAAGGTAAGAAAATCCCCAAACATGATCTCAACAACTGGCAGCATACCTCCCAATGCCAAACCGTTCCCAATTCCAACAATAGCTCCCTCACTAATGGGAGTATTTCTCACTCTTGAAGGAAAATCTAAACTGAGGTTCCTGGTGACTTTGAATGCACCACCGTATGGACCTTCGATATCCTCACCAATCAGTATGATTCTGCCATCACTACTCATATTACGTTTTAATGATGCATGAATCAGCGAAGATTGACGATCCGAATTTTCAAGTGAGATATCTGTCCATTCGATCGGTGCCTCAGAAGGTATATCTTCAAGAGTGGGAGATGCGGACGTGAATGGAGCTGCCTCGGCGGCTAAAACCGCATTGTCTAGCCGTGTCTGTATTGTGATGAGAGTATTAGCAGTAGTATCCGGTTCTGAATTTATGTAAATATTCAGTGGATCTCGCTCTCGATATGCAGCCACTTCTTCTACTGATCTATCATCATCGCCTTTAGAATGAGCCATCAGCCGATAAGTATCAATTCTGAAGAAGAGTGGTTTCCCTGTCCGCACATACTCTGTGCATTCTAACGAAGTATCTATTAGAGATTGGAAATTCCATGTATCTGCGTGTGAAGTTCGTATTCCAAAAGCTTTTGCCCTATCCAGAATATCGCCAGCAAGAGTTTCGGATTGTGATGTAGACTGTGCATACAGGTTATTTTCAATAACTATCATGAGTGGCAGTTCCCACTTAGATGCTATATTGAAAGTCTCATACAGCAATCCTTCTCCTAGTGTGCCATCGCCGATAAAAACCACTGCAATCCTGCCCGGGTAGAGCTTCTTAAGTGACATAGCCAGCCCGGCTCCTACAGCTGTCATGCCTCCCTGCACGCCATTGCTGTAAAACCCTGCGTTACAGATATGCTGGCTGCCGCCCCGCCCGCCGCACATACCTGTCTGCTTGCCCATGATTTCTGCTATAAGCCCTTCGACATCGTCGGTACGTGCAATGTAATGACCATGGCATCTATGGTTACTGCAGATGATATCTCCATCAACAAGTGCATTTGCAATAGCTACACCCGTCATCTCCTGTCCAATACAAGTATGAACAGTGCCATACAGCTTGCCTTCGCCAAACAGACGCAAAAGGCGCTCTTCAGTAGCACGGATCAATAGCCCTTTGATAAGATATTGCTGTAACTGATCTATTGCGTTTTCAGAATCGAGTAGTTTAGACATAACTTATCCTTCGATGTTCCACACCCTGACATCTGCCTGTAATAAGGAGATTATAGGTCAGATTTCTGCTTTTCTATCACTGCACAATTCGAGGTCTCTTATTAGGTATATATGTCAGGTTACCGCATTATCTGTGCCATTGATAAAAATGAACAGCTTTTGAGCAATAAAATGCAGGATTCTTGCTATCTTTATGGGCATAATACATGAAACGGTTATCAGGTTTCTGAATATCCACTAAATGTGTCAACATAGTATGTAGCAGTCAATTTTCACAGAAGAGAACCATGAACCCTCAACGATTAGAAGAAGGCACAATACTCAATGGGCGTTATCGAATCTTGCGCCCTTTGGGAAAAGGTGGAATGGGTACCGTGTATCTGGCTGAGCATGAGCAGCTGAAGACACTTTTAGCGGTGAAAGAGATAAAACCGTCCTCACCCACCGAAGCAGAAAGTAATCTGGCTGACTTTGTTCAGGAAGCAAGGATGCTGGTGCATCTAAATCATCCAAACCTTCCGAAAGTAAATGATGCCTTTATTGAAGCAGATGCTTTTTATCTGATTATGGAGTTTATCGAAGGAACTACTTTAGAGTCGCTGCTAAGAGATCGAAAAGGCGGTCCTCTGGATGTTGGCTATGTTGTGGAGTGGGGACTTCAGATAGCCGATGTGTTAGGCTATCTTCACAGGCAAAATCCTCCAATCATTTTTCGCGATGTGAAACCAGCCAACATAATGCTTCAACCTGATGGTGTTGTAAGGCTTATCGACTTTGGAATAGCGCGGCGTTTCAACCCTGAATCCAACAAGGACACTTCGCTGTTAGGAAGTGTTGGCTATTCCCCGCCTGAACAGTTCGGACGTCAACAAACTGATATGCGCTCAGATATCTACGCATTTGGTGCAACCTTACATCATCTTTTAACAGCTGTTGAACCTTCGCAAACACCGTTTAAGTTCAAACCTGTCTCGCAGCTTAATCCCGATGTTCCACCCCAGCTATCTGAGTTGATTGCAAGATGTGTATTACTGGATGTTGAATCGAGACCTGCTGACATGAATGAGGTTCTGACTTCTCTGAAAATGATCCAGGAAAGGCTAGTCAGATCATCCACTGGAGCCTCAAAATCCTTACAGCCGGGTCAACTAACTCCTCAGAGTGGAGGCTCACAGGGAAATCTCAGTGGAAACGACGGTTCACATAAGCGAACAGTATTTGGAATATCTATAGCCCTGCTGCTTCTGGCCATGGTAGGTGTTGTGGTGATGCTACAAACAAAGCATCCTGTGAAAATAGAAAAGACCAAGACAAAAGCACCCAGTCAGCCAATCATACCTGCTCAAACTGCACCAACAATCAGCAGTAATCCCGACCTGCCCCCACAAGCTGATCCCAGTTCTATTCAGCTATACCAGCCACAAATCATCCTCCAAAATGGCATTCTGGAGCTTTCAGTACCTATAATGGCAGACGTAGTGGGACATCCTGGTACGAATGCCACCATAGCTATCTTTTTTTATAACTCAGATAATACTCCCCTTATGGCAGTTAACTCGAACAGTATCTATGCCAATCCGGACGGGCAGCTCAGTACAGCTGTGAATCAGAACGTTTTTCAGACTGACCAGACAATTAATTTATCCTTGCCTGTGCCATTAAATCTCTTTCCAACCGCTCTGTTTGCTCAAGGTGCGACATCGGTTCGGGTTAGGGCTTTAATGATTATTAATGGTGAAAAGTTCTATTCACACCGATTAGATTTTTCACTTGCAGAACTGTATACAACATATTCATCCAGCACATCTGTTCCACTAAACCCACCGTATATCACACCCGGTGGCAGCAACACTTCGCCGGGAGGTGTGAGTGGAGGATCAGGTACTGGCACTCCTCCTGCAAGTAGTGGGCAGTCAAATTCACCTGCATCTCAAGGGAATACCGGTACGCCGCCGCCAGAACCTGGTACAGGTAGTGGATCACTCTCTTCGAACTGATAAGTAGAAGCGTTCCTATATTCGCTTTAGCTTTAATACAGGTGCTTCTATACCCTGTGGGTTTTTATCTAATTCTCCGGTAATTTCATCCAAAGAGGAACTTCACTCATGAGTGATCATACAATCTTTCAGATGTTTACAGAAACGGTTAGTAAGTTTGGCGATAGACCAGCAGTAGGAGTAAGAAAAAACAAGAAGAGTTCACTATCTTATTTGAGCTATGATGAACTGATGGCGCAGGTAAAATCTGCCAGAGCTGGATTGGCATATCTCGGATATTCCAAGGGTGACAGACTTGCATTGATGTTCCACGAAAATAGAGTGGAATGGGCGATTACAGATCTTGCTGCGCAATCGCTCGGCATTATCACAGTCCCCATCTATGGCACTCTTCCTCCCAGCCAGATAATTTTCTACCTGAACAACTCTGGATCACGAGGAATAGTTGTTTCGGATAATAAACAGCTCAGCAAATTGAATGGAACAGAGAGTGAATTAATTCATCTGAAGCATATTATAAATGTGGATACCTCAGCAGCAGAAACGGAATTCGAAAATATCGAGATAATCCCTTACTCTACGCTTCTCACGCTTCGTAATAATGATGAAAATGAACTGGATCTTCTCTCAGCTAAAATTCAGCCCAATGACGTTGCATCGTTAATCTACACTTCAGGTACAACTGGTGATCCCAAAGGTGCTATGTTAACGCACACAAATCTGCTCCAGACTTGTGATGCAGTGGTTGGAGATAATATTGCAGATGTAAATGAGCATGATATTTTCCTGTCATTCCTTCCACTAAGCCACATCACAGAGCGGTCTGGCGGCCACTATATGCCCCTCCGGGCAGGTAGCTGCATAGTATATTCCCTGGGGTTGCTTGCACTTGCCGATGAGCTTCAAAACAGCGTTCGCCCCACAATCCTGATCTGCGTACCCCGCTTCTGGGAATCTCTTCATAATCGTTACAAAGAGAGCCTCTCAAAAATGGATCAACGCACCAGACTAATCCTTGAATGGGCAAGACAAACAGGTGAACATTGTGTTGAATTGAGATCTAACCAGAAAAAGGTTGGATCTTTTCTTAAGCTGAAGCACCTTGTTGCCGAGAAGATGGCATTAGGAAAAATAAGACAAAAAATGACAGGTGGCAGACTTCGATACTGTATCTCTGGTGGTGCCCCACTTGGTGTAGAAACTGCGAGATTTTATCTGGGGCTTGGCATTGAAATGATGGAAGGTTATGGGATGTCTGAAGCGAACATTATCTCGCTTAACCGACCAGGTAAGCAGCGAATTGGCACAGTGGGTAATCTGATGCCTAACGCAGAATTAAAACTGGAGGCAGACGGAGAGATACTTGTGCGGGGTGCCGGAAGGATGGTAGGGTACTATAACAGCAGTGAGGCGACAGCTGAAGCAATCGACTCAGACGGATGGTTTCATACCGGCGATATTGGAGATTTATCCAAGGACGGTTACTTACGAATCACTGACAGAAAAAAGGATGTACTGGTTCTGAGTAATGGCAAAAAAGTCGCACCTCAAGCTATAGAGAGCATGCTAAAACAGAGCCCATATATTTCTGAGGCCGTTCTATTCGGTGATAATCAACCAATGGTGGTTGCAATTATAGCAGCCTCCATGGATAGATTAAAACAATGGGCACAGGAGCACAATCTAGCAGTTGAGAATACAGAACTGCTGGTCAAAGATCCTGAAGTACTGCAGCTCATTAAGTCTGAGATCACTTCGACAACACAAAATACTGCAGATTTTGAAAAGATAAGGGATTTCCGGCTAATAACAAATCAGTTCAGTGTGGAATCAGGAGAACTAACTCCCACACTTAAAGTTAAACGTAGAGTAGTTGCGCAAAACTATCAAGAGCTAATTTCTGGAATGATGCGAAAATCCTAACATCGCTCATGTGCATCTGGATACAAAGGAGACGGATTTGAGTGAATCTAAGCTGGGAATTGATGTGAGTTATTTTCTGCTTTGTGATATAGCAATCACAGAAGCAGGTTCAGGAAAGCAGTCACTAATAGGCGTCTATTCTTCTCTGGTTACCCAACAGCTTCCATTTTATGTTAACATGGCAGTCGGAATAGGGGTGAGAGTGACTTTGCCGGAAGAGAAAAAGTTTACCTTACATGTTTTCACACCAGAAGATCAGCAGATGTTTCCAGGTGTTGCTTTGCCCTGTGACTGGAATGCTCTGAAGCAGATGCTGAAATCTGCGCCTTTTGCTCTTTTACAAACCTGCATTAATCTACAGATGCTGCAGTTAAGCAGTGCGGGTGTGTACAGACTGGAGCTGCGGGCAGATGAACAGATAATAGCTACCTATCCGCTTCATGTGGTAAAGACTGTTCCACAGCAAGTGCCTGCTCAGCCTCCGGGGCAGATGCTAAACTAACGTCTTCCAGTTTGCAAATGTGTTGAGGGGATCCAGCTGCTGTTTAATGCGTGCATGGATCCCGTTCACATCTCGGAACCGCGTGTTATTCCTTATGCTGTCTAAACTGAAGTCAACGGGAGCAGCTATAATTTCTATGTTCGTTTCAGGAGACAGTATCTCTAAAAGTTGGTAGATGCCGGCATAGTTCGTTGTTTCTGTACACATCCAGACAATGCCTAACGAACAGTCAACTGTAATCCCAATCCCTGGGTAATCCTCGATATTTGACAGGAACCTATTTAACTCTGATGGAAGCAGAGATAGTCGGCAGGAGAATTTACAGCCATTTAATCCCAATCCATCTCTTAACGCTAAAAGGCTGCTTTCTGGTAATTCGATTGGATGCTTAAGCGCAGCTAGCGATGAAAATGTTTCTTTCTGCCATTCAACTCGCACTTCAGGTCCATACAAAAGCACAATCAGCTTAGCCACTGGTCCAAGCTGGTTCGTTACAATGAACGCACTGCCTTCCAGCAGGCTCTGATATAGCCTCATACCAGTCTCGGATGCCTGTAATAATGATTCAGCTTCCCAGCACATTACTTTGCATACTTCTGGCTTCACCTGCACCCTGAATGTGGTATCAGTAAGAACGCCAAGCGTACCGCGTGCATTCGTAAACAGTTTACAGATATCGTAACCAGCAACGTTCTTAACTACTCTGCCACCGCCCTTAATGAAAATGCCTTTATGCATCACAGCATGCATGCCAATCAACAAATCTCTGGGTGATCCATAAGAGGCTCGCAAAAAGAGAGTTCGATTAGTTGAAACTATGCCACCTAATGTTGCCCTTGCCTCATGTGGCGGGTCTAACGCAAGCCACTGCTTGTTAGGCAGTAGTATCTGCTGTATCTGCTCCAGTGTGGCTCCTGCCTCAGCGGATAAAACCAATTCATCAGGCTCATAATACAGAATTCTCTGCATTCGATTAGTTGATACAAGCAGGCTTGATGAGTCTTGATTGAGAAATTGAAGATTGAGTGATGTTCCATTGCCAGTTGGGATTAACTGAACTGAATTTTCCTCGGCTATTCTTACAATATCTTGAATTAGTTCTATGCTTGATGGGAATACCGTCGTGATAGCCTCATTGGATTGAGGTGATTTGGCAGTGTGGATAATTTCATGAGTATCCAGTATGCTATTGAGGCTGTTCAAAACCTTATCACTGATCATAATTCTAATTTAGAGATCTTTCCCTTTTTTCCTTCCATAAAGAAAGAAGCCTGTAAACATTGGATTGTTTACAGGCAAAAAATACAATATATTGTCATTAAAGGAGGACATGCGATTTGAGCATATTGATTATGATGTTGTCATAACACAATGTGCGCCACTCAATCTGACGTGCATGGTTTAGGGATAGTTCCAAATATATCATATTTATCTGATATATTTTGTATTGGTGGTGTTTCCGAATATTTGAGCTAATCCGAGCAACACTATGCCAACCCCTAGTAACAGAACCGTGTAAGTCATAGCCTGACTATCCTGACCCCCTTCGACTTTTGAATATATAGCCAGGGGAAGTGTTTGTGTGACGCCATGAATATTTCCCGCAACCATAACTGTTGCCCCGAATTCTCCCAGAGCACGTCCTAATGCTAGTGCTAATCCGGACGTTAAACCCCTCATACCTAACGGGATTCCAATTTTCATTAATACAGTTGGTCCACTTACACCCAGGGATCTCGCTGCTTCAAGAAGTTCATAATCTATGGATCTGAATGCTATTAACGCTGACCTCAAGAACAGAGGAAAACTCATTACTGCAGCTGCTATGGTTGCGCCCTGCCATGTGAATATAAGATGAATATTGAGGCCGTCGTTCAACCATTTACCGAAACCAGATCCACGCCCGAGAAGCATCAACAGCAGATACCCTACGGCAGTGGGGGGCAGCACAATTGGTAGCGTTACGCAGGTTTCAAATGTGCTGCATATCACGCCTGGTTTCATTGTAGCCAGCTTCCATGCGATACATGTTCCAATTGGAATCACGATTAGGAGGGCGGCAGCAACCACCTTCAGGGATATCCAAAAGGGGCTATTCATAGATATGAACAGATTTCCTATCAATGTTTGACTATTATGTGTTTACTAACAACTGTATTTTCATGTGGAACCGTGAAACCGAACCTAGTCAGAATAGCCCGCCCAGTATTGCCGAGTACAAACTCCAGAAACTCTTTTGCAAACAAGGGATGATGAGTGGATGACACAAGTGCAATTGGATAGACGATTGGAGAGTGATCAACTCCAGAGTGAGCCGTAGCAATGATGTTGATACTTTTGGCAGCATACTCCGCATCAGTTCGAAAAACTATACCTGCCTGAGCATCTCCCTGTACAACGTATGAGAGAGTTTGTCTCACGTCTTCTCCTAGAACAGCCTTTTTGATAACTATATTCCAAATCTTTTTGTGTTTTAAAGTTTCCTCAGCATATCTCCCAGATGGCACAGACTGCGGATCTGATATTGCGACATGTTTTACAAATGGTTTTGCTAGATCATCCCATGATTTCAGTCTACTACCCTTCCTGCACACAAGAACAAGGCTGTTTGTAACGAAAATGGTTCTGGTATTTTTTTGAATTAGATTTTCATTGGCTAATATATTCATCTCCTTGTTTCCTGCAGATGCAAATACATCAACAGGAGCGCCTTGCTCAATCTGATGCTGCAGTGCTCCAGAAGATCCGAAGTTAAATCGTATGAAAACATTTGGGTGAAGAACTGTAAACCGTTTACCGATCTCTTGAAAAGCATTAGTCAGGGATGCAGCTGCTGAGACAATTACAGTTTCTGCAGAACAAGGGATTTCTGCAAATAAGAATACAAGTAAAAACAGCACAATCATCTTAATGGTTAGAAAATTAGATCTAGAAGTCAATATTACCTCCACTATGTAATATATCGGGAGCAAATGTATGTTTGAAGTATTTTAGCAGGAGAATGTATCCCTTTCATAGACTCAATATTACAAAGTAACAGCATCTGCATGGTATACTACCCGTCCGTAGATACTTTATCGGTGAACAATTGAAGCTATGAAACGTATTTGTTGTGAGGCAACTCTGGAAGTGTCGCAGAGAGATCTGCCTCATTCCTCCAATTAGTAGTCTAATAGTGGTCAGGAGCGCAATGATGTCTGAAGAAGTAATGATAATGTTGACCCCGAAGGGGCATGAAAAGTTAAGGCAACGCCTGGAGCAGCTACGCAATGTTCAGCGGCCAAAAGTTGCAGAAAGACTCAGGGAGTCCAAACAGTTTGGAGATATTGCTGAGAATCCTGAATATGAGGATGCCAAGCAGGAACAAGCTCTTGTAGAGAGCCAGGTAATTGAGTTAGAACGTCTTTTGCTTCTTGCTCAAACCATAAACCCTGCAGATATTCCAACTGATCATGTTGGATTGGGATCTATTGTGACCCTCATTAGTGCGGATGGGAGAGATGAGTGGGAACTTACACTTGTTCATTCTGTGGAATCAGATCCTGACAACGATCTCATTTCAGATGAATCCCCCGTTGGTGAGGCAGTGCTTGGCAGAAAAGTAGGTGATGAAGTACATATTCATGCACCAGATGGTCTAATCGAATACCGGGTTAAGTCAATTAGAAAGTAGAGTAGAAGAAAAACTGTGGAAATAGAACATGGAATCGATAATGAGGGACTACTTTCTGGAGGAGAACAGCGTGCCCTAAGAGTAGAGAAACTTGAGAAGACCCGCAGTGCTGGTTACGATCCCTTCTCTGTTGAGAAATATCACAGAACTCATATGGCTGAAACGCTTGCCAATAAAGATGCTGAACACTGGGGCCTGGATGAGGCAGAGAGAAAAACTCTTGTTTTCAGTATTGCTGGCAGAGTTACATCCTACCGATCCAAAGGGAAAGTAATCTTTTTTGATCTGTCTGATGAGAGTGGACGTGTGCAGGTTTATGCCAGAAAAGATGATTTGAGCGATGAGAACTTTGGGCAGCTAATGGATGTGGACTTAGGAGATTATATGGGGATTGAAGGTTTCCCATTCATCACCCGCACAGGAGAGCCTACACTTCATGCTCTTTCTGTGAAACTACTTGCAAAAGCACTTCGACCGGTTCCTACAGGCAAAATCGATTCAGAAGGGCATATCCATGGCGGATTATCAGATAGAGAGCAGAGATATCGGCAGAGATATCTCGATCTTCTGGCAAATCCAGACTCTAAAGAGCAGCTAATTAAAAGATGTAGAATTGTGTCTTCAATGAGGCGGTTTTTGGATTCTAAAGGTTTTCTTGAAGTAGAAACACCTGTTTTACAGGTTGAAGCCGGTGGTGCCGCAGCACGACCATTCTTGACACACCATAATGCATTAAATTATGACTTCAAACTACGAATTAGTCTTGAGCTGTATCTTAAGAAGCTCATTATTGGTGGTCTGGAAAAAGTTTATGAAATAGGCAGAGTATTCAGAAACGAAGGAATATCCACCCGTCATAATCCTGAATTCACTCTTATGGAACTGTATCAGGCGTATGCTAATCTTGAAGATATCATGGAACTCGTGGAAGAGATGTACGAGGCCATATGTGTGGATGTGAATGGTAATTCCCATTTTGAGTACAAAGGTCAGCTGATTGATCTTTCAAACCGCCCATGGAAGCGCCTTCCCATGCTGGATGGAATCAGCGAGTATGCTGGCATTAAACCAGAAGAGCTAACCTCGCTGGAGGATGGTTTGAGAGCATGTGAAAGAGTGCAGGTTTCTTTCGACTACTCTAAAGAGACGAGTTTGGGTGGTCTTATTGAGAAACTCCACGAAGTCTACACACAGCCTAATTTAATTCAGCCAACTTTCATCACCGACTTTCCTGTGGAAACGTCTCCCCTGGCAAAACGACATCCTGGTAACCCTCAAATTGCAAGGCGATTTGAGATATATATTGCAACTCAAGAATTAGGAAATGCTTTTTCTGAACTGAATGACCCTATCGAGCAGCGAGCCCGATTTGAAAATCAGCTACTGCAAAGGGAGGCGGGTGATGACGAAGCGCATCCAATGGATGAGGAGTTCATTGAAGCTATGGAATACGGGATGCCACCAACTGGGGGACTGGGTATAGGGATTGACCGCTTGGCAATGACACTGACAGAAGCAGCATCAATTCGCGATGTCATACTGTTTCCACTCATGCGCCCGCATAAGTCTAACTAATCCAAATATACTCTTGGGAGCAAGGGTGATATACCTGTTGTGATCTCATGCTCTGTCGTGTCTATGAGTGTGGCGATCTCCTCTACAGATATCTGTGCTCTTCGGTCTTTTCCAATAAGGGTAGCTATATCACCCACCTGCACAGGGTTATCACTATCTGAACTGCAGATATCTGTGACATCCACAACACACTGGTCCATGCAGACACGGCCCAGTATCGACACTTTATGGTCATGAAGCAACACTGAGCCAGAATTGGATAGACGTCGCGGGTATCCATCTCCATATCCAATCATAACAGTTGCAACAGTTGAATCTCGCGAGAGAATGTGGGTAGCTCCATAACTAATGGTATGCCCTTTTGGCAGTCTGCGGACGCTGCCAACCCTGGCTTTGAGACTGAAAACCGGTTCCATTATGGGACCACTGCTGTTTGGTGGTGAGATTCCGTATAAAAGGAGCCCTGGTCTCACCATATTAGTAATGCTCGAAGAGACTTTACCAAGAAGAGAGGGGCTGTTTTCCAGATGTATATATTTGAGTTGAGCTCCAGCGCATTTCAATTCTCGATAAACTTTTTCGAAGATCTCTTTTTGTGCAAGGGTGTCTTCAATGTTATCACAATCAGCTGAATGGTAGTGACTGCAAATCCCGTTCACAAACAAACCAAGAGAGGTGGCTCTTTTCCACTGTAGTACTGCCTCTTCCGGAAGGATACCAGACCTTCCCATGCCTGTTTCTATGTCCAGATGAACGGGATATTGTGTATCGGGTTTGTGGGAGACGAATAAATCAATTGCAGTACTGTCACCAAGGATAGGGGTAATTTTATACTCAATCAAATCTTTGTATTCGCTGGGAGTTGCTGGACACAGCATCAAAATGTTGGATGTAATACCGGCTAGACGAAGAGATATTCCCTCACTAACACGAGCAATTCCAAACCAGCATACCTTTTCTTTTTGTAGTGCCATTGCAATTTCTGCTAAACCGTGGCCATATGCGTTGGCTTTCACTACACCCATAACTTCGTGGTGACCCAGTTGTCTAAGGGTACGAAGGTTGCTTCTCAATGCCGAGAGATTGATCTCTGCCCATGCTCTGTCAGTGTATTTCAATGACTTTCCAACGCTCTTTGGAGGGCTTCAGCTAATGAATTACCCATGTTTGTAGCTCCTTCGTTAACAGTCGAAAGATGCTTTCTCATCTCTTCCTGCTCGGCATCCAGCACTGTCCCTTCTCTTGCTTCAGGAAGTCGCCAGTTTTCCGGCAGTTCAATAGCAAGATTTTGGGCTGCTGTTTCAATACTTTCCATTGGCACCCATATTACACCAAGATCAGTTGTCTCATCATCTGGAGTAACAACAGGAATCCCTTCAGGATAATCTTCATCCGCTAACACTGCAACAGGCGTTTCTGAGAGGTATACAATTCTTCGAAGAATATATTTTATGCCTGGAATATTCTCAAGTATGTTAGCGGCAATATTTAACTGTTTAAGTCCGGAACCATTTTCCATAAATTCAGGCAGTGTGAACTTGAGTTCATAGAGACAGAATGACTCGTGATCTATCTGCCAAACTGCATCCAGTTCGCGAAACATAGTTCCATGCCTGCCATTTTTGAGTTTTTGTTCCCAGCTCAAGATACGTTCATGGCTAAGAGGTATCTGTTCATTCAGCCAGTGTCTCACGCATAATTCAACTAATCCACCCAAATACTCACCAGCCTGTCTACCACCTCCTCTTGGTGGATTCGCATCTCGTATCCTTGCAAGGAAAGCAAGATACTCAGGATGATCCGGTTTTAAAAGAGTGATGTTCCTGTAGCTTTTTTTAATATCTAACATGGCCTGCTCTGTATGGCTTTATTTCGCGGTTATTTGTGGGCACAGAGTTTTTATTAGAGTATTCTTCCCAGAATGTTCCTGCTGCGTATATCCAGAGAATTGGTATCAACGATTTCGAACCTGTTCCCATCCACATCATTTATCAGAATATGGTTGGATGAAAGCCAATGGGCATTCTCTTGCAGATCATCAGTAACAAACTCTCTTGCGCCTCTATTGGTTTCTACTTTCCAGTAGATTACATCATATTCTACCTTGGCTTCAAGAATAGATATTATAACAGAAGTTAAATTCTTCCGGCGGATTTCATCAGTTACTGCCCGGTAAGAATCCTGTGACAACTGGCCAGGGTCTTCTATCAGAATTATTTCCGAACCTGACGCATCCAATATTGAAAGGTATTTATTTCTGCGGGAGAGAGGGGAGGCCCAAAGCGGCTTCACAGAAATATATGAGCACTGGTTAAGGATTGTGAGACGCAGCTGTGAGTCCGCTGTATGAAAGAGATCGAGCATATCTACTGTGTACACTATTCATCTTCTCCCAGAATTTCAGTGACGCGAGTTTGGGTTTGCACCAGGTTATAGAATGCACCCTGCTTGTCGATAAGCTCAGCGTGTGTACCCATTTCAACAATTTCTCCTTTTTCGAGAACGATTAATTTGTCTGCATTCCTGAGAGTGGAAAGCCTATGAGCAATTGCGAACGTGGTCCGTCCCTTGACAAGAGTAACGAGAGCTTCCTGGATCTGCTTTTCAGTCTCCACGTCCACAGAAGATGTGGCCTCATCAAGGATAAGTATTCGAGGATTATGAAGGAGTGCACGTGCGATAGAGATGCGCTGCTTCTCTCCTCCAGAGAGTTTTGCACCCTTCTCGCCAACCAGCGTATCATAGGCATCCGGCTTACCCAGTATGAACTGATGAGCATTTGCAGCTTTTGCCGCCTCCACAATCTCCATGAAAGAGGCTTCAGGATTGGCATATGAAATGTTTTCTGCAATTGTGCCATGGAAAAGAAATGGCTCCTGCAGTACTACTCCAATCTGTTTGCGAAGGGAATGGAGGTCGAAATCGAGATAGTTCACTCCATCTATCAGAATTGACCCTGCATCCGGGTCATAAAATCGGCACAGAAGGTTGATTGTTGTAGACTTTCCTGCACCAGACTTGCCAACAAAACCAATCATTTCTCCGGGTTTAACTTTAAAGTTAAAGTCCTTTATGACTGGGTTTGACTTATCGTAACCGAATCTAACGTTCTGTAACTCTATTGCACCAGTGATATGTTGAACTTTGCCACCTTTCCCGTACGGCTCAGCATCCGCATCTATCAGCTCGAAGATGCGTTCTGCTCCTGCCATAGCTCTGCTAAACCACTGATTTAGGTCACCAAACCATTGAAGAGGCGCATACAGCATGGCAATATATGCATTCACCCTGATAAAATCCCCAAGACTCAGGTGTCTATGCATAACCATCAGGCCGCCTACTATCCAGGTAATAAGCTGTCCGGAAGCTGTGAAGATGGTCATTGCCCCGAAAATAGTGAACCATCGTCTGTCAGCTCTGATACCAGAATCTCGAAGCTCAGAATTGAAAGTTGAAAACTTCTGGAATTCGCTCTCCTCGCGGGTAAAGATTTTGACTACTTTAATTCCTGTTAGAGATTCGTTGAGATGCATATGGAATCTCGACCACTTCTGGCCTACATGAAAATAGAGTCGGCTGATACTCTTCCAGCTGAACACACTGATAGCAAGTATGAAGGGTAGAGGGGCAAGAACTGACAGTGCAAGTACCCAGTTTGTGATGAACAGCATTATCATGATGCCAATCAGTAAAAGTCCATTAGAGGCGAGATAAGGCAACCCATCTACCAGAAAACCCCAAACCCTGTCGGTATCCTGGGTGATGCGGCTTATGACAGAGCCAATCTGTTTTTTCTCAAAATATCCAACAGTGAGCAGTTCAACGGCTCTATAGACTTCAGAGCGTAGATCTGCTGCAATGTTTCCAGCCAGGTACGCTGTGGTACGTCCAGAAAGCACCTGAATGTAGGTTGATGCCAGCATAACAAGGAACCAGATGATCACAAGCTCAGTCAGAAGCTTCATATCATGATGGGCCGTAAAGACTCTATCGATTAGAGATCCCTGGATTACTGGAGGAACAAGGCTAAGCAGCATTAAAAGCATTGCAAGAATAAAAAGCTGACTTGCCTGCAGAAGATAGGGATGCATGAACTTTGCAATACGAAGTAATGTTTTGCTCCTGTTGATGCAAGCAGGACATATTCCTTCATGATCTGGCAGCAGCCTGTTGCATTTGGCACACCTGGCATTCCATTTTGCTATGTTTATCTCAAGAGGCTTGCCTGCTAATAGCTGTTCCGCACCCCTTGCAGCTTCTGAAAAGTGAGGAGAACGCGATAGTGAGTAGTAGATGACTGTACGAACCCGGCCTGAGTGATCAGAAATCTGAATGCTACCACCTCCAACAAGTGGCTCATTTCGTATTGACTTAATGTCTGCAAGGGGGATTTGATGGATAGTTTTTTGATTTTCATCGCTGATTAGAAGTTCAGTACGTGTAACCGTCATGACAGAAAGCCCAAATTGACCATCAATGGTCATATCTGATTCTAAAACAATTAACGGAGTTTCGTCATGTACTGAATGATTCGAATGATCTACGATATTAGGGGTTATTGTAACCATTTTCCTCAACTTATTTACTGTAATCAACTGGACATGAGTAGAGTGGTATTGCCCTTGAACCAGTTGGCTTATATTATGCGCTAAAGAAATATATCGTATGGAGCGGTGCTTATACTAAACAGTTTCTATGTGAAAGTGTCGTGGAATGCATCAGAAATTACTAATGAATGTAGAAATCGATATTACTTTTGCAACTTGGAACAGGATAATCAGGATAGATTACTAGGCAATATGGAGATAAAGTGAAGATTATATTGACATACTATTAAACATGTGATATCATAAATGCATCAGTCAAATAGTTGAGCAATCAATTATTACCTTTATCATTTCTGGAAGTTTGGAAAATACATACCATAGGAGATTTGGATGACAACAACTGCAAGGTCTAAAAGCTCAGGCTTTACCCTCATTGAATTATTAGTAGTAATCGCAATAATCGCAATTCTTGCGGCGATTCTGTTTCCTGTTTTTGCTCAGGCTCGCGAAAAAGCACGAGCTATTAGTTGTTTGTCTAATATGGATCAGTTGATGTTAGGCGAGATGATGTACACTCAGGATTACGATGAAACCAACAGCTGGACATGGGGATGGGCACCATCCTGGACACCATGGCAGCAGCAGATTGAGCCATACGTGAAGAATGAACAGGTTTGGCATTGCCCAGATGATGTGTGGGGGCGTGGACAAGATGCCACAAACAATAAAATCCCTGCAACGCCAGTTACTTACAGCCAGAACTTCGATTCTCCTGTTGATGGTGACTGGAGTCCTGGTGGGTTATCATTCTCGATGTCTCCTGCAGCATCTGCAGATGCCTCAATCCCATCTCCTGCGACCACCATTTTCATGGCAGAAAGACCTAACTGGTACCATCAGTGGAGTGAAGGCTGGGCTACTGATGTATTCTGGACTTACACTGAGTTTAATATGCAGGGCGGCGGTGCGACTGAACACAGCGGAGGCAGTAACTATGCGTTTTGTGACGGTCATGCCAAATGGATGCATGAAGCACAAACTCGCCAAGCCCAGGGAATTCAGGTTCAGGGAACTGATCCTGTGGATGTTAAGCTGAAAGCTTATGGAATGTATCCTTCAGGAATGTGGGATAAGTTACAGTAATTCATTTGTAGCAAAACTGCCAGGAACAATCCAAATATCCTGGCAGTTACCATTAAGCAGAATTTCAGAATTTAGGAGAGTAGTAGTGGTGAACAAGCAGATACATCCAGCATTAATCGTAGTAGTAGTAATTGCACTGATAGCAGTGGTCGGTGGAGCTCTATACTACTCTACAAATCCTCATGTACCTTCGGGCGTGAACTATACTCCTGGAGTTCCACCATGGAAAATGCCAGGTGTTAAAAATTATAATCCGCAGGGCAATTATGGACCAAAACATGGTACAGCTGCTGGAAATGTAACTCCACCATCCACACCTGGAACATAAATTTCATATGAACTCATTCATTCATGAAGACTGAATGAGTTCTACTTGTGACAGTCGATGTTTTGAGTCCATCCTGAATCATATAACTCTTCTGATCTATAGGATTAGACTGGAGAGGGTAACACACTATTTCTCCATTCTCTGGTACAAATACATCTCAAACTAATACTGTATCACTCATACTCTCATCTAGAACATTGTGCTCAGGATGCTGAGAAGATATCTAAGTATATCAGTAATGTTGCAACCAGCAACACGCTTATGTGTCTAAGATAATATGTATAAGGTATTATTTTACGAGCAAGCAAACTTCTGTGAATTCAGTCATTTGGAGCAAACAACCCCTCTCCAAACAGAAAGATGTCTCTAGCAATGTGTGAGCAACATAAACAGAAAACACGCAGAATCACCTTAAGTACCGTTGCATCCAAAGCTGGTGTCTCCCTTAGTACTGCTTCACTTGTATTGAGTGGTAAGGCCAGGCAACGAAGAATATCTGAAGATGTGCATGAAAGAGTAGAACAGGCAGCGAGGGATTTGGATTACATTCCAAATATGCTTGTACATTCCATGCAAAGTGGTTCAACCGGAGTCATTTCATTCTTCAATGGTTATCGAAGCAGAAGTGTGAATGACCTTTACATGGATCAGCTTTCAACAGCTATTGAACGAGCCGCAGGTGTAAAAGGATATGATATTCTTGTACACTGTGACTTCAATAGAACTATCGAACAGATTTATCGATCATTGAACGGTGGCAGGTCGGATGGACTGCTCTTTTTTGCTCCATCTTCCAATGACGAGCTTCTTGATATGTTGAGACATTCACGGCTGCCAACCGTACTTCTCGGGAGCAAAGATCAGACAGGGACACTTTCCAGTGTAACTGATTCGATGAAGCAGGGTCTTACCCTAATTGCAAATAAACTGATAGAACGGCGTCATTCCAGAGTTCTGATGCTTGGACAGTCATCCGCTCATAACGACGATTCCATTAACAGAATTCAGGCTCTTTCATCCATTTTACGAGAGGCAGGAATTGCAAGCGAACCACAGGACACATTCTTTGTGAACGAGCTTGACCTGCCAGATTTTGTTGTCAAGTTACAGAGTATGCTGACAGAACCGAATCCTCCCACAGCAATATTCTGCTGGCATGATCTGTTGGGTTACAGACTTCTTGATTTATGTGACCAGTATGGGATAGATGTGCCTAATCAGATTGCGATAGCAGGCTATGATGGATTACACTGGCCGAGCAGATCTAGCCACCTTCTTACATCTGCCCATTTCGACCTGGATGTGATGGCTAGCAGTTCAATTGAGATTTTAATCAAAACTATCCGCCATGAGATTACATCTCCATCACAACTGGAGATTCCTTCTACCCTTCTGCAAGGTACCACCCTGTAAAAATAGCTTTTTCGAATACATTTCCGTGTCATGTCTTTACAGCACAATCCCGTTTTGTAGCGAGCTGTACTCGATAATGCATCGATGTGCCAGGAATGTTGAGAGAAATACCTACACATTCTGCGTTACTTATGCTAAGATGTGCTTCCATTTAATTGCAAGAGGTTGACAATGCATTTGAATTATCCTGACATGGTATTGTGCTGGACTGACAACGGCCAAATTAAAGAGGGTATAGGTGTTGAATTCGAGACAACTCATGACAGTTTAAAAGTTTTCATCTCGTCTCCTGATAAAGCTGTTTCGATTGTTAAGCTTAGATGGAATGTGTCTGTGTCGTCAGAAGTAAAGGTACTTGGTGATGCATGGGAGAGAGGATACGGTGATCTGGAGTGGAGATGCATTGTACCTGACAGATACATGCCCTGGTACTTTTTCCTATACAATCAGAAGACAGCAGCAGTCGATGGGTGTGGCGTCGAAACAGGCTGCGCTTCGTTTTGCTCCTGGCAGGTAGATCCACAGGGAATCACTCTAAATATAGATATTAGATCTGGCGGTCTTGGTGTCAAACTAGGTGCACGAACACTTCAGGCTGCAACTATACGCTTTTTTAGCAGTTCTCAGCAAGAAAGCTTATTTACATTTGCTCATCGGTTTTGTAGAGCGCTTTGCAGTGTACCAAGATTGCCAAATCACACTGTTTATGGTGGTAATGACTGGTATTATGCCTATGGAAACAGCTCTGATCAGACAATAAGACGGGACGCAGAGCTGATTCGTGATCTGTCACCAAACAGGAACAATGCTCCATATATGGTTATTGATGGAGGCTGGTTTCCTGCCAAAGGCTGTGATGGCGGTCCTTATGACAGGGGGAACGATAGATTTCCCGATATGCCAGCGTTGGCTCAATGGATGAAGAGCCAGGAAGTGCGACCTGGCATCTGGATACGCCCCCTTCTGTCATCGGAAGCTCCAGCAAAATGGTGCTTTCCAGCTGATCATCCCATCACTCACAGGCAGCATGGCAGCGTTCTGGACCCCAGTATTCCTGAGGTAATCAGCCATGTTAAAGATGATATAGTCCGATTAAGAGAGTGGGGCTATGAACTTATCAAACATGATTTCTCCACATACGATATAACTGGATTATGGGGGTTTGAAATGCACGAAGGTCTTGTGACACCCTCTGGTTGGACATTTGCAGACAATACTCGCACTACTGCGGAAATCGTATTAGATTTCTACACAGCAATTAGGGAAGCTGCTGGAGATTCAGTACTCATTGGATGTAACACTGTTGGTCATCTGGGTGCCGGACTATTCGAATTACAACGAACAGGAGATGATACCAGTGGGAGAGTATGGGAACGTACTCGCAAAATGGGCGTTAATACACTTGCATTCCGGATGTGCCAGCATAACACATTCTTTGCCGCAGATGCAGATTGTGTGGGAATAACGGAGAAAGTCGATTGGAATTTAAACAGGCAGTGGCTGGACCTGCTGGCAAAAAGCGGAACCCCTTTATTTGTTTCGGCAGATCCTGCAGCTGTGGGAACTGATCAGAAGATAGCATTAAAGGAGGCTTTCGATCATGCTTCCTATCCACACCAGAGTGCTGAGCCTGAAGACTGGCTGGAGACAACATGCCCTGTAAAGTGGAACTTCAAGAATGAGCTGGTTAGTTATAAGTGGATCCCAACAGAAGGTATATCAGCCTTGGAAGGCTAGGAATACGCCAGCTATTGAATAATATAGTGTTTTTCATCTCATTTTGTGCTAATAATGGCTATAGCGGTATAGTATAATAGTATGTGAAGACAGCATGGGGGTGATTGGTGTCGACCTGGCAGTTGCTGTACTTCGATGCGAGCCGAGGTGCCGTAGGCCTCGTTAAAAGCGGCAAAAATATAAACGCGAACACACAAC
>JAJZFJ010000204.1 GCA_021805395.1 bacterium | reverse complement strand
TGTTTCCTTGTGTATTACTGTTCTATGATTCAGGAGAGTGATCTTGCTCCATTGCTTTAAAACTCGTGCTGTCTCGTTCCCTGCCAAGTGGCAGAATCGAGCCTTTGGATCTGGCAAAGGAGGGTGCACAGCAGCCAGCTCCCCGTTATGACAGAGAGGGTGATAACCACTACAACACCATATCTGCGTTTATCAAGTCGATACGAGGTTCCGATCAGGATGCGGGACTATACTGGCTGGCTGTGATGCTGGAAGCGGGCGAAGATCCCATGTATATTGCCAGAAGGCTCGTTATACTTGCCTCAGAAGATATCGGCTGTGCCGATCCCATGGCACTTGTACTTGCAAACAGCGCGGCACAGGCTGTGCAGCTTGTGGGCCTGCCTGAGGGGCAGCTCCCGCTTGCTCAGGCTGTGATCTATCTGGCTGGAGCGCCCAAGAGCAACTCAGCTACCACAGCCATCTCAAAAGCACGGGAAGAGGTGCGGGAACATGGACCGCAGCCTATTCCATTTGGACTGTGTGACAAGCGCTCGGTAAGGGGTCGTGCCAAGCCTAAAGGTGCGGAGTACAAGTACCCGCATGACTATCCCAACCACTATGTGGAGCAGCAGTACCTTCCCGTCAGTCTAAAGAGAGGAGTTTTCTATACTCCTTCCAGTCAACCGGCGGAACAGCGTGTGAAGGCAAGATTAGAGGCGCTTAGGGCTGAGATAGTTACTGAGGATTAGTCATATGGCCAGATCAGTTGCAGCACAATCCACACGTCCTCTCAGCTCCAATCGGAATGATCCAGATCTATTTTGCAGCTTCGGCTTCGCCTGCTTTCTGCCATAACATTCCATCTCCATTTGATGGATCGATAAAAATGCCTGAACAAAGCGGCACATCTGTGGAGTTCATTGGTGCATGAATACGCTTGATGACAGCCACCACATTTCCAGTAAATCTGAAACTCACATATTCTCCCTGATCTAGTGGACCAGATTTATATTCAGTAAGCTTATGCCCTTCGTTATCATAGATAGTTACCTGTTCCTTAAAACCTTCAGATTTGTAATCCAGAAGATAGAAACTCAGAAGATGCGGCAGTCCATCGGTGGAGGTGATATGAAACGTGAGAGGAATGGCGACGAGGGAATCCTGGCCACCGGTTGAGGAAGGCACAACAAGTGGTTTGGCTGAGAACGCCACTGGGTCGCGGGTAGTAAGTCCATTGCCACCAAGAAGCACACGCTTGTCTGTTACTGGCTTGGGATCCCAAATCCTGAAAGCAATCTCATCCTTGGCGTACTGAATCAGTGGTGTATCCGCAATAGTAAAATTTCCCGTTCCTCTCTTAATGCTGAGAGAGGAGATGGCATAGTAGGCATTCCCGTTCAGAATGGGTATGGAAAATGCTTCTTTGCCATACTTTCCCTTCCAGTCTCCCTGTATTTTTTCATCGGTACCATCCAGAATGGCTTGCGAACCTTCGGTTCCTTGTGGCACAAGAAGCAGGTTGTCTGTATCTTTTGCCACCAATTCTTTAGTTTTGTACATGGATAAAAGAAGATGATAAGCAGTATTTACTGCAACAGCCGGGGTTTTTATATGAATCAGAACAGAGATATGTGAATATGGCTCAAGGATTAGTTTTTTTATTAGAACCGGCTTCCACTGGTCAGCAGGGGAACCTTGTATTCTGCTTTTTATTATGATGCTTACAACTTCTTGATTACCGATATTATTTGTAGCCATGATGTTTCTTGTAAGCAGCGTTCCTGCAGGAACGGATGCCATTTCACCAGGCACTAATTTACTCCTTGCAGTTACATCCTGTAACTGGAAATCGCTTCTTTTGTGTGTCTGTGCCACAGAGCAGATGGGAGCGAATATGGCAAGACTTAATATGCTCATTAGTTTTATCATGAAGTTTCCTCAGAGGTATGTATCAGAAAAAATGGAGAGGGTTGTGACCAAGGTAGTGATCGAGTGCAGGTGGTTCATCTGTGGACATATAGAGATAATGATATACAATTTTCCAGTCACATCGAAGCATCCAGTCCAATACAACAGTGTTTGTACCTGCTACGGCCCAATAAGGCTCAGAGTTATCCGGGAAATTAAAATGGCGTCTGGAGTTGCGGGGCCGAATTGATGTTACATGCGATATCATCCTGGGAAGATCGGATGGATTTACAGCTAAGGCAGGTCCGCTGCTCATTCCACCATAGTAGATATACCCAACTATCTTACCAGCATCACTGCCGCTAGATGTGGATCGAAATATTCTGGCTGAACCCTCTTCACCGCCAGTTTGAAATGCCCAGTATTGATGTTCGGAAGCCCGTGTGTATCCCAAATAACGTCTATCCAGAGCGTCTAACTCATTCTGCAATGTGTTTGTGAGAATCACTGGTTGTGCTAGTATTGGCTCCTGCAAAGTGGTTTTATTGGGCGAGATTAAGCGGAAGGGATTCGGAGCTGCATGTGTATCCAGAACTGGCGCTGAGTCTGCAGGAGGAATCAGCATACTTTTGTTACCGGCAAGCAGCAGCATGGGAACCCGGGGAAAGCATCCTGCCTTCAGCATGTACAGTCTGTTGGCAGCTGCGCTGTGAGAAGCCAGTACGAAACGTCGCTTAGCCCCCATTCTGTCACCATCGTTCAGGCAGTTAGCCAGAAGTGCTCTCCCAATACCCTGTCCATGGTGGGAAGGCAACACGAAAAATTCGGTTATCTGCAGCATATCATCTCTAACCGTGCTGTGAGCATAACCAATAATTCTTGATCTACCTAATCTCAAGGTCTCTTCGGCAAGCCAGAAGCTTGAGTTGGGAGCTGTGCGAAGATGACGGCGTGAGGTAGAGTGTTGTGACCAGGTCATATCCAGCCCCATAGCTCTTCGCATAACATCAAATGCTGCCTGATCATCCTCAAGTTGTCCCGGTCGCAACATGATTGAATTAGGAACTGCATCTTGCTCAGTATCTTTGGAGAATGGATTTTTAATCATTTACTCAACCTGATGTGTGTTATGGACTGACCCTTGTGCTCTCATCATTCCGGTGTATACCGAAAACTCTACAATTCACTTGATTTAACCTGATTTTGGTATTCATCTGTCCCAGCGTTGTGGTTAGAGTTATACTCGATCTTTAACAGGAGCGGGTTACCCCAATCCAGGCTTACGATATTCTCCAGATTTTGACTGCCAAGCCATTTATGCTTTTCATTATATTACCACTTAGTATCATCTCATACTTTCCTTTCCATACGTTGCTATAGCTTGGAGAAGTAATCAAAATCAAGAAATATAGTCCATGAAAAAGGCGATTTACTGGAAATCCCGCATAACCGGAAATGTTCAATATACTACATCTATTTGCTGTTGAATGTCAGGTTAATATACCAAAAAGTGGAGTTCATGGAGTACACTTCATTATGGAGGTGCAAATCTGCAATGTCGTCTAAACTCACACGCATAAACCGGACGTTCGCTCTATTACTTACTGTACTATCTCTCTCCCTAACAACTTTAACTGAGGCTCAAACACCTGTTTCACCAAATACCACTCCAAATCCGTCTGGTACCGGCAAGACTGTGTCGCCATTACCTGGAATGGGCGGAGGCCCGGTTGTTGGTGGAGGAGTGGGTCCAGCAAAAGTTGGTCCAGCGAATGTTGTTCCTGCCACTTCAGCACAGAGCTCAGCTGGCACGGCGGCAGCTCTGCGTGTAAGGCCAAATGTGGTTGCAAACCCACAATGTATCAGGGCAACTCCTACAATAAACGGTGTGCTGGGAGATACTGGATGGACTCCTTTCTATTCGATTACCACTGGTCCCATACAGGGCGCAGTGTACTGCAGCTGGGATAGTAATTATCTGTATATTGCCGCACAGACAAATGCACCTGCTACACTGTTGATAGATGTCGATGCTTCTGATGACGGCTGGCTGCGTGGAGACGATAACCTTGAGCTTGTGGTTGGACCACCAACCGCAGCGGCTAAACCACTTGTGGTAGCCCGACTGCTGGATGCGCAGAGCAGCCAGGACAGCCCCGTTTGGGTGACTACTGGCATGGATGTTACGCAGGTGCAAACCGCTGGTTCCTCAACTGGAAGCAGTCAGATAACAGAAGTTGCTATTCCTAAAGCGATGGGGAGTTTACTTCTTCAGGAAGGTGTGCAGCTTGGATTGAGGGTAGATTTCTTGCCTGCCGAAGATCCAGCATCTTACCAGCCAACTGCACCTTATGAGCCACATCTGCTGCTGTCTACCACACTGGTGAATGCCAGAACGGAGTCTGTTGCTGGCATTACTCCCAAGCTGGAGCTTTCTGACACTGACTGTGTGGATGGACAGAAGCTGTTTGGAACACTCTTTCTCTCAAATCAGTTACCCAAAGACATCCCGCTTAAAACAGTTTCTTGGTCTGGTTTGCCAGCATCTGCCGACCCTGTAGATACGATCGTTCATGTGAACGTTCCGGATATCCCTGCCAGTGGAGTATTAAAGCTGGGGTACTTCACTCTTCTGCCTGAACAGCTGCCTACGGGAACATATACTGTGAACGTTGTAGCAACACTATATGACGGCCGCCAGGTATCCGCATCCACCACGTTCAATGTTGTGGAACCCATTCATGCTCAGTTCATTCCCACACCAAACCCGCTGATCGTTGTTGGTAACACCAAATTGACAGTTGGGTTGAGAATAACGAACTTCATTCCAGATCACTTTAGAGGAATATTGCAGCTAACCACTATTCCTGCTGGCTGGATACTAAATGGATTACAGCAGAGGAGTGTGGCAGTGTATGGAAAAGGTGCCACAGATACTATTCCATTAAAGTTTGAAGTACCAGCTTCCACACAACCTGGCGATTACAACATAGATGGCAAGATAGTCTGGTTTAGTAGAACATGGGACCTGCATTGTGTTGTGCACGTAGCTTCCAACCAGAGTCCAGCATCAAATACAACGGGAGGAAAATAGATTTGGCAACAGATTGGCATGAGGGAGATAAGGTCTCACTAGCAGACCGTGAAGTGACAAAGGACGATGCAAAATCGGGGCTTTTCTACACATATTTTCGTGGGTTATCAGGAGTCATTCAGAAAATATATTCAGATGGACTGGCTGTTGTTGAGATTACACCAGAAACGCTTCCTGAGATGGTACAACAGCGACATGCTGGTGTTCAGGAGCAGATGCGAAGTAAATGGATGGACAGCCTTTCTGAGGAAGCCAAAAACAGACTTACAGAACCAGAGAAGAATTTCAGAATAAGATATAACGTACTGGTTGCTCAAACAGATCTGACACCTCCTGTACCCCAGGTTAAATCTGTAGCTTCGTCTGAAACAGAAACAAAGAGTGAGATCCATCAGATTACCGAGAGGGACCTAACCGCTGCCGAAGAGGAAGAGTTGGCGCGAAGGACGCGGATCACCCAGGAAGGGTAATGCTTAGATGGTGATGGAGCAAGATGTACTGAATAGTGACAAATCTGTTGAAAAGAATAGTGACACCTCTATTCCAGAGATATTGCATCCAGAACTGCTTTCAATCCTTAACTCGTTCACTCATCATCTTGCAGTTAACAAACGCGTTTCCAGTCACACAGTGAAAGCATACAGTGCAGATATAGAGCAGTTCCTTCTCAATGTTAGTAAACATCCCGATATATCACCGGACAAATTTGCTCAGATCACCAGAATTCATGTGAGGGGATTTCTTTCAGGTCTTCAGGTGAAGGAGTACAGACGCACTTCACTTGCAAGAAAACTAGCCTCATTGCGCTCATTCTTCAAGTGGGCGTTAAAGAATGGGCATATAAACTCTAATCCAACTCTTGGAGTGAACCCAATAAAACAGGAGAAGAGATTACCAAAGTTCATGCGCATGAAGGAGTTGGAGGCTTTGCTGGATGCACCCGATGTTTCCACTCCAGACGGCCAGCGTGATCTTGCTTTAATTGAGTTATTGTATGCTTCGGGACTGCGTGCTGGTGAAGCACATAATCTAAATGTGAAAGATATTGATCTGGACGAACTAGAAGTACATGTGAAGAACGGCAAAGGATCGAAAGACAGGGTTGCACTCATTGGGCAGGCTGCTGCAGAGGCTCTATCGAATTATATGGAATCAGGCAGGAAGATTCTGCTCTCTAATGGGAATGTTTCCGGAGAACAGGCACTGTTCCTGAACAAGTTCGGAACCAGACTGTCTGATAGAGGAATCCGACGAACTTTTGACAAATATACAGATATTGCTCCCAATCGAATAAAGGTTACGCCACATACACTACGCCACACTTTTGCTACACACCTGCTTAACAATGGAGCAGATCTGCGATCTGTACAGGAGCTACTCGGACATGCTAACATAGTAACCACTCAGATATATACCCATGTTACTACCGAGCATATGCGAAAAGTATACGACCAGAGTCACCCCAGGTCAGATGAGGAGTTAGTACAAGATGGCACAAACTAGAACTTCTGGCGCTCAACAACAATCGCAATCTCGCAAACAGATGATACTTATTGCAAGATACATTATTACACTTACAACCTGGTTTATTTGTGGCTCTCTTGGTGTGATTATAGCTCAGCCATATTTAACATTAAGCTCGTGGGTAAAAGCGGATAATAAATTAGCATATCGAGTTGAACATCTTAAAGTTGAAAATCAGCAGAGTGAGCTGGAAGTGCAAAGTTTGAAAACGTCCCTCGGCGTTGAGCAGGCAGCCCGACGACTTGGATACTTACCTGAAGGTGAAAGACCACTTCGTATCCCGTAATGCACCACATCTCTCCCCTGCAACACATCCTGCTATTTCTTGCTGCCATAATAGCCGGCATAATGAACTCTCTCGCTGGTGGCGGCACACTGGTAACTTTCCCCGCACTACTCGCAATGGGTTTCCCCGCACGAATTGCAAATGCTACAAATACGCTGGCACTTTGGCCGGGAGTGATTAGTAGTCTGTGGGGATACAGGAAGTATGTATCCGATAAGCCCCGGATCTTGCTGTATCTAGGTACTTTTGGTGTATTAGGTGGTGCAAGCGGCGCGATTATTCTCTCTCATACCAGTGATGCAGTGTTTGGACATGTTGTGCCGTGGCTTATTTTGGGAACGACAGTGCTGTTTGCCACACAAAGTATTCTGATCCAGCGCGCGCGTCAGGGGCACGTTGCTTCTGATGACCCCATGAAAGATAATCCTCCCTTCACGCGATTCTGGTTTGTTGGGATGGCATTAATGTTCGTGTTCGCCTTCTATGGCGGTTATTTCGGGGCTGGTTTAGGCATTCTAATTCTAACCCTGCTGGGCTATATGGGCTTTACGCACATTCATAGAATGAATGGGATTAAAAATACCCTCGCTGGTATCGTAAACCTGATGGCCATCCTCATATTTGCCAGTGCCAGATTACCAGTGGGACAGGGTGCTGGAGCAGGCCGAAACCTTATGATCGATTGGGTGACCGGGCTGCTAATGGCGCTAGGTTCCATTACTGGCGGACTCGTAGGCTCTCACTATGCCAAGCGCGTTGGCCAGAAAAATGTGCGACGCATAATCATCTTTATTGGTGCTGTAATCTCAATCTCGCTGATACTTCATCCTCCGAAATAGACCCACCTGACAGATTGTAGGTATATGTATGAATGCAGTGACGCCAGCTTTTAACCTCTCCCCGCGCTGTAGCGCGACCCTCCCCTTGCCGCGCGCTACGCTTGCTAAGGGAGGGTG
>JAJZFJ010000039.1 GCA_021805395.1 bacterium | reverse complement strand
ATGTTAAACAGTTATGGAATACTGCACCTTTGTATGACACATCGCTGGCAACTTTGACTACACTATGACAATTACCGAATGGATGCCTGGTTGGAAGCATGCATCTTTATTACAACTGTTGGTTTATTATATACACCTTCCAGAGCCATATATACAAGAAAGGACCCATGGAATGACCAGGGTCCTTATGGTGACAATGAGTTCAGTTAGCTTAATTTGCGCTCTTGAGACTTGCTGCCCAGGAAGCCAGTTGCGACTGACTGATATTTGCTGTACCACCAGCAGCTACTGTGTCCCATATCTCAAGCTCTGTGGGATGATATGTTAACCCGTATGTTATTACTGCTGGCCAGTTGACATTGGGTCCATCTGTTTGGAACTCAAGGGGAGATATAGTTGGTGGAGTTGTTGCAGCAGCCTGAGAATACAGATTTTGGAACTCATTATATATTGGCACAGCTGCGGGGGCTAATGGATCATTCAATCCATGGTTTGCCACCACTGCTCTGGTTCCAAGTGCTGCCCGAAAGGCGTCCATCACCTGAATTGTGAAGGCAGGGTCTTCAACCGGGCTGCCAGTATCGGTTTGATAAAAGGTGTTAAACGTGAAATCGAGTGGAGTTTCTTTCCATGCGGAGTATTCAGAGGCTGCTCCGCTTAAACTGGCTTCTTCCTGTGCATCAGTATAGCCAGCCTGATGTAGTGCTGCTATTGCTGTCGGATTGATGGGCTCTATGAAGGGTTCAGCTGTAAGTGTACAGCATGAAGTGATTGCCACTTCACCAATGAGAGGATTTGTATCATACTCTGAAGCTAGATGATTTTGCAGGCCCTGCCAAAAGGATTGGTACTGGGTTGTCCAATATTTACCAATCTGGCCTGTTACCCCAGAGCTATTTGTGAAGGAGACTCCTCCTGTTGCCTGTATCACCCATGATGGTGTTCCTAATCCTGCGAATATACGAAGCTTTGCTACCACGGGAGTTGAAGGATATTTGGCGTTGTATGCCTGGATATTTGCTAAAGCACTGACCAGAGCTGAGTCATCGAATACATTTTCCTGGGGCTCCAGTTGTGACCACTGAAGTTCTATTACTGCTGCACTGTATATCCCTGGGTGAGCATTTATCTCTTCAAGATTGTTTGTGGGTGCAGTGTTTGCACCTATAAATGTTTCTGATCCCATGCTTACCAAACCTGTAAGCACAGGCTTTACTCCTCTTGATCCCGACCCGCTGCCTGATGTGCCTCCCCCACCGCCCGATGTGCCTGATCCTCCACCTGATGTTCCAGACCCACCTCCTGATGTGGTTCCAACGGAAGATCCACCCCCACTTCCACATCCGGTTAAGCCAGCAAAGAGGATCACACCAGAAACAAGGAACAGAAACAGAGTTAAGCTTCTGCGGTTTATGTGAAATCTTGCAGGATAAATATTCATTGTTTGTTACTCCCTATAATGCTGATTCAATATCCTTCATGCGGATAACGTTTAATTATCTGGCATGCAGTCGATGTTACATCAGACTATAGTGATGCCAAGAGGTTCAGCTTCAGGAAAATTCTGCAAGATTTATGGGGTAAGGGGTAAATGCGGCGATGTAAACCCATTAGAGTATAAGGCTAGACTGGACTGTCTATTTCAAAGTCCAGACCAGCATATTCTGAGGGATTTAGAGAATGTGTTATGGCTTTTTGGAAGGTGAATCAAACTCTAATCTGTCAAACCGTTTTACTGTTGCATCCAGCTCTTCTCTAATAGCCTTATAGGAGGTCTCAATTTTCGTTCTAATCTCCTGGGCTTTGGAAGAGGAGACGGGATCATCTGGGAAGAGTGCCGGGTTAGCTTTTTCGAGAAGTCTTCTGTAGGCAACAGTGGCAGCTGCCATGTCTGCGTCCCTGGGTAAGCCCAGCATTCTCAGGTGATATGCGAGAGTGCCTGGCAGCGGGGTATCGTTAGATCTGCTAGCAGGCAAGGGGTTGCTATCGGATATGCGTTCTCTTTGACTGTTAGTCTGCTGATGCTGCTCGGCATATCCTGGCATATCGGGTGGCCGCAGACTGTCTGCCAGTTCAGCATGTGCATTTGCGCGGGCATTCAGCCGGTCGGCAGTCTCGGCATCAAGTGCGTCCAGTCGATCTCTTAATTCTGCCAGTCTTCCTTTAGCAATTCGATAGACTTTTTCGGGTATCGACATTATGAAAACCTCTTAATGCTGTGTATCCTGATTTACGCGGGCTTTAGTTTGCGAGAGAAGATCATCCAGCTCTTTTTCAGCATTGGCAGCGGGTGCGGGAGTGCCATTGTTTAGAGAGTTGGTTAATGTCTGCTGTTGAGGTGCACTTGTGTAGGCATTTGCTGGGCTTGCAGCAAGAGAACTTTTCATGTTGGCCAGCAGTTCATCTGCCTCAACATCAATTGCAGAGTACTCCATCTCACGAGTCTTAGCCTCAATGCTGGTATTGGCAACTTCTGCGCGTGCAGTTGCTTCCGACTGCATGCTTCTAATTCTATCCTGAACGGATGACCAGGACTGCTCATTTTCGCTGAACTGAAACTGATCAAGGGCTTTGTTGATCTGTATCTGAATCTGAGCCTGTTTCATATTGGCTTTCATGGCAAGAGCTTCAGCAGTACGAATGCGTACCCTGTCTTCTTCCTGCCTTATAGCCAGTTTCACTTTGTCTACAGCTGCAATTGCAGAAGCAAGATTTGTCTGCATGGATTCTAGAGTAGTGGTATGCAGCAGCTTTTCTTTCAGGAACTGTTTTGCAAGCTCTTCGTTTCCACTTTTAAGAGAAAGTTCTGCCTTATGCTGAAGTTCGGTTACTATACGTGTCTCTTTGTCGACCTCTGCCTGAAGATTGTTCTTCTGAGTGATGGCCTGAACGGCAAGCTCGCGGTTCTTTACCGCGTTATCTCTCATCTCTCGTACAGCTTCGTTCAGGATTATTTCGGGGTCTTCATACTGATCTAGTTTGCCATTGAAGAGAGCCTTAAGATATCTTAATAAACGAGTAAAGGGGTTTGATGCCATTTCAAAAGGCCTCCAGGATTGTCATTTGTGGGTGGAGTACACCATAGCTTAATATTACACATTACGTATTTTATCAATTGAGGTTGCATTCATTTTTCAGCATGCTGACCTCATTATACATTATGTATGGTTTCTATCATTATATTATACAGCTTTCCTGAAGGATGTCAACCACCCAAGTGGAATTTAGGATCAATCGTCGAAATTTTTCCGCTTGACGGTACAGATGGAAGCTGAGCTTGGCACTCTCTGGTAACAGGCTCTGGTCACTTGAGGAAGTAGTTTAATCCTGACCAATTGATAAGTACTCTTCCTGATCCTCTTGCCTGTATGCCTTTTCGTTATTGCTATAATGTGGGTAATGATCTATAAAAGTGTTTACAGATAATTTATGGTCTGTGCGTGTATGCACTTCTCCACGGTGGTCGCAGATTTGGTTATGCATGCAAATGAGAGGTTATGAAGTAACATGCTGCTGGCATGGGTTTACTGTTTCCACAGGAAACTGATACTTCATTCACCTCTCTCTGTAGCAAAATGTAGCTGAAACTACAGCTCTGCATACCAGTCGTAACCCTGCTCTGCCCAGTAATCTCGTGGTCGCTGATTCGTGTAGCGAATCGTTCCGAGTCGTTTGATGTTTTTGACCCCATACTTCACAGGGATTATCAGGCGTAGAGGTGCTCCATGTTCCTGTGTGAGCGGCTGTCCATTCATCTCGTAGCATAGCAGAGTTTGTGGATGCAGCGCACTTTCCATATCCAAACCCACATAGTAGCCTTTGTCTGGCGTTTCTATGGAGACGTAGTTCACATAGACAGGATGTCCCTGCACAGGAGGCAGTGGATTGCCATTGTCATCCGTTTTGAGTTCGGGAGAGTGAGCACGCATGAAATCTGCGAACCTGGCCCCTTTCCACTGCATGATATAGTTCCAGCCTTCTATGCACCTGAACTCTGTGATCATGCTGTACTGGGGAAGCTTTTTAATATCTTCAAGAGTGAAATCAGCTGTAGTATTCTGTGCAGCTCCAAATGGCTGCAATCCCTCGACATGCAGTCTCCACGAATCGATATCAACGTCATCGCTCAGGCCGAGATCTCCATTGGTGCGGGCATGCGTGATAGAACTCCTGGGATACGTTGGAGCAAGGTGATGAGTTGATGTGAGGTCTTGCCACAGATCCTGATTAACTTCCAGGGCACGGCGGAACGGCCATGGAATGCCATCATCGTTAGGCTGAGCATCCAGGAAGTGAAACCCAAGGAAAACGCCAGCTACGGCAGCTGCTCCCTGTAGCAGACTTCTTCGCGACATCTTCTGCATCTGTCTCTCGACTTCTTTGTCAGAAGCTTCTGTTAGCATTATCTCCTCAGGCAATTTCTTCTTGTTGTCCACTTGTTGTCTCCTCAACAGTTACTATTTCATACCCGGTAACCATCGCTCGAAAGTTATTCCATCCTGCTCTCACAACCTGCATAATGTGCACAAAGAAAAATGCCACAAAGCCCATGGTGATCCAGAAGTGCAAAAAGCGCGCCATTCCATAACCACCCAATAGCTCTGTGAGCCAGGCTTCCTGAGTGGGTTTGTAGATGGCGAGGCCGGTGACGAGAGAACCAAAACCCATCAGGATAATAGAGGTGTATGCTATCTGCTGTGCACCATTGAATTTCCTGCGGGGAGGCAGTTTTTTACTAAGGTGCAGATCGTGAAGGACAACCTGAACAGCCTCTTTTAAAGACTGTTTACCTGGAAGGATGTGTTTCCATTCCCCCGATAACGCCGTATACAGCACATAGCAGATGCCGTTTATTGCGAAAAACCACAGAAAGGTGAAATGCCATGCCATTCCCTGTGCAAGCCTGAAATCGAGATTGTAGAGAGCATGCCCTTTTCCTGTTACACTGTTGTAACCCGGGTGATAAAAAGCATCGGGAAAAAGATGAAAACGATAGTGCCCGAAGCCAATATGGTAGACATCATTCGCCCAGTATATCAGCAGTCCGCTCCAGATCATCACACACAGCACCGGAAAATTGATCCAGTGAAACCAGCGGATTGCCAGCGGATGTTTCTTTTCTATTCTTTTCATTAAACCTCTCACTTGTTATCATGGTATGCTTATTGTAGTTCCTGATGCACTAACTAACGAGAGATATTGAAAAGTTCCATCACGTTGAAAATAGAATGCAAAGCAATACGCATGCCAGTTAAGGAGCTGTAATACGATAAGCATCCTGCATGGTAGAAAACCTAAATCACAGGAGATCACATCACTGGAATCCATGCGGTCTGAATATATGAGGATGTTATCAGACTGTGAAGGGAAGCTTCAGCGGACGGCTTACTATCTCACAAGAAGCCAGACTGATGCAGCCAAGGATCTGGTGCAGAACACAGTTGTAAGAGGGTATGAAGCATACCTTCGTGGACAGTTCACGCCGGGCACAAACATGCTTGCATGGCTGCAAAGAATATTGAACAACCTGTTTCTAACAGATGAGAACCATCGCAAGAAGTGGGAAACAGCCCGTTCAGCAGAGGCACCCGATCCGCTGCTTGCTGTGAAAGCTGGCATTGCCACTGAGCCAGAAGCTGCACTGTTGAGTAATATCTTCAGTGAGCCTGTTGAGAAGGCATTGATGGAGTTATCGTATGAGATGAGAGTGTGCATACTACTGGTGGATGTGGATGAACTGGACTATGCACAGGCAGCTTATGTGCTTGGTATTCCAGTAGGCACAGTGCGGTCCCGTCTAGCACGCGCTAGAATACGCCTTCATGCACTGCTATGCAAGCAGGAGATAGAGCAGGAATAACGCTATGAAATCGAATGAAATGGTACCCATCAAACCCTGCAAACATATGGAAGCACTTGTGAGCTCCCTTTCAGACGGCTCACTGCATGGCGCTGCACGATGGTACACCATGTGGCATCTGAGAGTGTGCAGTCAGTGCCGGGCTGCACTTGAAGGTTTTAAAACATTACGGTCTCGTCTGAAGAGTTTTCAGGATGCACATAGCGAGCCGAGGATTGGAAACCAGGAGGCAATGCTGAAGAAGATGGATGAGGTTGATAAGCAGTTTAAAGCTGAACAGGGAGTTGATCCAGAAATAAAGTGTGATTCGGTGGGATGAAGTGAAGGGATAATTTAGGATCATAGCCTGTTAGTTTCGAATCATTCATAATCAAATCTGTCAAGTTAGCCCACAGATACAGTTCGAGTGAAAGTTTAGTCCTCGTTATAAGAGACCATTATTTCATACGGGTTGATGCAGTTGCCAAACACCATGGTTATTTGTGGCTGTACCACTCCAGTTCCCTGAAGACTGCTGAAAGAATACTTCAGTACCGTTTGAAGGCAGGGACTATTCCAGTCCTAAAAGCTACCTTACCCTGCATGTCTATAGCATTAAAGAGGGGACCTAAATTATCTACAGGTTGCAAGGGTGCTATTCCCTTGCAACCTGTGAGAACTGCTACCACAATCTCAGGAGCCGTATTCAGTCTGATTATACAACGCTTTAAGCCCGGGCACAGTTTGCCCATTTAGATTGTCAATCGCTCTCTTTAGAATGGCATGAACGATCTTGTTACTAGTTCCAGGCACAACAGTATTGCCTACAGCTGCAATATAGAGTGTCTGTCCACCAAGGAAACAGAGATATGGATTGTTTGGGACAAGCTGCAGAGCCTTGTTCACATCTGACACTGTTTTGGGTGAATTATCAGACTGTTCACCATTTGCACGAATCATGAGGACTGATGCCTCCATCTCTATAGGAGTATCAGCGGGCAGGTGCTTTCTGAACATTATCATCTGGTTAGGAAAGATATTGGATAATTTGAACGCTTCATGATATAACTTTTTCGCCAGATCGCTTTTACCCATACGTAATGCAGAGATCACCACTGCGCTGTAATACTGACCATTACTCATACCACTACCAATATATTCTCTGATCGGTAATAGGTAGTTTAACGTTGCTAAATATCTGTGGAGCTTAAAACTGAGCAGTCCTGCTTTGTACCTTATGTCATGGGTAAACTGAAAACGATACTTATATGAGCTTTCAATCTGTCTCTTAAGGTATGCCTTATAAAGCTTGCTGTTATGTGGTGCTTTTGCTGCTGTAGAATTATCATATTGCATTCCATCTTCAGTATATCTGGCTATGCGCTGATAATTCTCACAATATGCAATCGCCCTGTTGTAACAAATTAAGGCATCTGATTCATCGTGTGCGAGTATGTCATCCTCGGCTTCCTTGCTCTCTTTTTTCACAAAACTGGTCATGGTGCCAAACGTACGATTCAGTTCAAGGATTTGTGGATCATTTTGACTGAAAGGTTGGATACTGTGTGATCCCACAATTAATGTAGTCTTCTTGGGACTCTTTTCAGTGACCGGAGCATTTGCCGATACTCCTTTAATGAATAAAGCTATCGCGAGTATAGAACAGGCAAATATTTGTTTCGTATGTTTCATCTTCTCTCTCCTAATTCTAATTATAAGTACTTAGTCCAGGATCGTTCGTCCACAGCATATTCCACTCTGGAAATGCTGGATTTTTCCCTCCAGCGTTTGATGTACAGCTAGACTGGGTAAGCTGCCAGAGATTGTTCGAATTATTTGCAGTACCACTCCATTGCCATGTTCCATCATAAAGAGGGACCCATGTACCATTAGGTGGCTGGTACATTAACCAGTCATGAAAACTGTCCAAAGCATTCATGCTCTGGGCATTTTGTGGCACTGTAATAACTGGACCATCATAAGCTGTAAAATTAAAGTGGTTGTTTGTTTTCGTCCCGTTAATCGGATTGTTACCATCAGCCAAGGCTGAGATATAGGTCCACTTATTATCTAACCCCATCTGTCCGTTATTAAATAATGTATGAAAATTACCAGTGACATCCACATAACTACGTGTAGGGGTTATCTCCTGAATCATTGCGTATTGTCCGAAATTTTGTCCGTTATTTGTGAACGAAGAGGGTGTTGCTACATTCATTAGCATAAATGTAGATGTTTGATACGTTAGAAGTCCCATAATCTCACCTTGATCAATCATAACACTACCAGGTTGTATTTGAAGAGCTTGTAGAAGATTGGGATTCAAGACGGAAAAAGGAAACGATTTAATAGTTGTACCAGGAAAACCGCCAACAGGATATGCTCCATTCGGAACGGCTAGATCTACTGTGCATTCTGTTACATCTCCATTACTTTGCGTTTTTGGGTAACAATTCAATGATGATGCTGTTTCTGCCTGTATATCTCCATTGAGCATTATTACACTTCCTGAAGATGGTTCGTTAGCCTGTATTATTGGGGTAATATTATCCACATAGTTGCTCAGCTTCCACGTTACAAAAGGATTACAGCTTCCTGTGATAGTCCAGTTGAAATTACTTGAAGTTAAACCCCCTGTAAGCAGGCTGTCATCCATAGTTTGACCAATGAGATATTGATGATTAGACTGACTTCCTATACCACCACCAAGATTCACCATAAGTGGCGTTGCAGTTGCCTGATAGGTCACCCCACCACCCATCATATCTCCGCCCGATTGAGTTACTCCAGTTGCTTGAGAAAGTGATCCATTTAATGATGGACTACATGTTTCTGTGAATGAATAACCGGGGTTCTGTACAATTTTATATAGGCCAATCGGTCCACTTGGAGTACCTGAGCTTGCTGAGTCTACATCTGTTCCGAGATACCCCAGCACATCTGGAAATCCTAATCCATCATCCGCCGACACACCGGTTACATCGGCAGAGTTTCCACCATAGAATTGAGCTTGTGCCTGACAGTTTTCTAGAACTACAACCGCTGGAGGTGGTGCATCATTAGGAATAGACGGGTCTGGCACGAAAGTGAATGTAGCTGTGATTTGGCCACTACCTATTATACTTCCCGATGTGTCTGGAGTGTTGCAGTCACAAGTTCCGCCTGCGCCATAAGAGATGCCAGAAGGGGAATACATAATGGTAGTTGAATGTCCGTTCTCTGTGAGAACGATCTTTCCACCAGAATATGTAACCTTATAAGTGCCGGCTAATGCAGGACGAGGACCAACAAAAGTAAACGTAAAAACTATTATACTGGTTAGAGTACATTGACGAAATAGACTGAATTTATCGAAATAGTTACAACTTTTGCGGGGGGGGGTACATTGGATGCTATGAAAACTAGTGACATGCAATTATCCTTTCTATTCTTGGATTTGTTTATAGATTTGTATTAAAACTGGCTTAACAGTATTTCTATTACTCCATTTCGTACACAACATCATAATATCACAATCTCAAATCTATGTCAATATCGCAATACGATAGTTAGTATTCGCATAAATTATTGCATCAATTTCTATGCACCGTTGTATTATTGGCTAATAAGACCCTTTCTCTAGATATTTACCCTCAGTATTAGATCCGGTAAGACAGAATGGAATGTTTGTTTGAGTTTGAACACTTTCCCATTGGCAAGCCTGCTTGTACACCCTGTGGCATGTGAGAATCTGTAGCCAGTGCAGATCTGCGCTTCATGGTTTCAAAACTTTACGATCTCGCCTGACGAGTTTTCAGGATGCTCATTGCGAGCCGACGATTGAAAACCAGGAGACTACTCTGAACAGGATGGATGAGGTTGATCAGCTGCTTAAAGCTGAGCAGGGCGTTGATCAGCCATAGGGCTGTGACCCGGTGGAGTTAAATAATCACTTGTGATTGATGCATGGAGGGGTAAAGAGCGGAGCCTATCACTTGGTGATGAATAGGGCAAGCCTTCATGGTTAGCTTGCCCTTTATTTATCAGGATGTTTTGCTATAGCCTAATGCGAAGATGCCTTCTTTTCTCTTCAGCCTGCTTTTTGAAGTATGCCGCATCATAGAGAGCAGACTTTGCCAATTTAATGTATACACCAATGGATGACATTCCCTGGAATTCAAGGTACTAGACAATCCCAGGCTCATCCAAATGGGAATAATAAGGTAACCAGAATAGAAGATCGAATGTGATATACTAAGTATGCAGGAGTTATGTTATGAGATAGACATGAATGGGAATATTCTTTATGCCAACATGGAGGGAGCTAAGTGAACAAAATCTAGAAGCAGCGTATATTTTAATGCACCATGGCTATTTTCGTATATCAATAAGCCGATCCTATTATGCGGCATATTGTGCTGCGACCCATGAAATTGTACAACATGTCAACAACTTTCAATATGGATGGAATAACCCTCCTCACTCAAGAGTTTCCAGATATATTCAAAATAACATGCCATTATCTCAACAGAAAAAGGATAAAATTTCCATCTTGATCGATAGTTTGAGGAATTATAGAGAAACTGCGGATTATCGTCCAAATGATCAAATCGATTTTGATGATGCAATAAACTGTTTACGCGATGCCTTGTCAGTTCAAACAGAATTTTGGGGAGTAAGAAGATGAGTATAGATGCACAAGATGTCATAAACGCTGTTCGGAAGTATATCTACGATCAACATCCTGGAGGGACTAACCTGGAGGTAGTAACAGCAGGCGTCCATCAAGAGTCTGACTGGTGGTATGTACCAGTTGTTCCTAATTTCCAACCTCCAAAGAGGTATGAGTACTACGAAGCTTTAGCGTATATGGAGAACGAACTCCTTAAGTCAGACGACTTGACAGTACTGTTTGTGCCAGTCTCCCCAGAGGTTGCAGCGGCTGCGAGTGAGTAAGCCTTCGTTCAAGAAGATATTCTGAATAGCTGGCTGCAACTGAGTTACGCTAGTTATGTCTTAAGCGAGATAAGTCCAGTAAAACGTCAAAAAACCGAAATCTCCTATCAGCTTAGCTGTACTGTTGGGCTGTCGATTTTAAATATAGTGCATGTTATTACTGTCTATTTCTTCGCAGTGCTATAGCCATAAACATGCTCTTCACATCCTGTTTCCATTCTGGTAACAGGAGTGAAATTGAAATCCCATCCAAATTTGAAAGATAACCCATTCCAATTGCCATACTGAGATAGATTCCTGCGGTATGGTAGCAGAGTAGAGAAATCTCTGATACGAACAGACTTAAATCCCAAATCTTGGCAGTATATGCATGATACGATGGGAGCCTTCCGAATTTTATAATTGGGATAATGTATGAAAACAGTTGAACTGCTACAAGCGAGAATAGCCACAACCTGTATGGCAGTAATAGATCGCTATCTTTTTCTAGTATTACAAACCAGACAGTTGTGAACAGAAGTGCATCAGTATAGGAATCAAATAGCCTCAGTTTTTCTGTAACACTATGCTGGCGTCTTGCGATCACCCCATCAAAAATATCCGATAACACAGCCAGGACAAGAACAGGAAGAAACCATGATCCATCTACTTTAGATAGCCACATAACAATAATGAGTGGCGAGACAGCAAAACGAAAAATGATGAGTATCCACGGAATTTGAGTTATCTTCACTAGTGCGTGCCTCTTATCAGATTCTGCAAGGTGTTGAGCACGGAGTATACTATGATGGAACGCATCGAAAGTTTATTCAGTGCATTCTGGTGCTAGCCATATCGGTATATTAATCAAAATAGTGAACTATCCATTGTGAACATATATATCATTGCATATATCAGTGTTCTTGCCAGAATTCAACATAATCATCGCCTGGAGAACCACGATAAGATGATATGAAATATGCATGTGGCATATCTGAGAGAAGCGGTAATTAGTTATAAAATCCTGATGATTTCGTTTCAATTTATTGAAACTATGTATTACGTACATTCTCTTCTTATCCAAATGAAACAAAGTCCTAAGACTATATATTTTGAACCTGAATTCTGTATATCTTTTCTGAGTGAGCCTTATGAGTGTGGAAGAGATTAGATACCAAAAAATAAATGTATCTGGATCGAACTTAGGCAGAATAAAACGGAAGTCTTATAGTCTAAGTAACGATGGGGTGTGATCCTGATCTTCTTTGGCATTTTAGATTTTATCGGCACAAAAACTCTTTGTCTCAACACAAAATGAAACCATTATGACATTTCCTCTGTCTGGCTCATGAAACATATTGTTTCATCTCTAGCTGGTATGGCTTTATAGAACTAGAATGGCATGCAATCGCACCTAACTGAGAAGAAAGGTAGTGTTATTACCCATTAGATGTTTCTGAAGGTGTCATGATGGGTGTGGGAATGCTGATTGACACATAACAAGCAAAGATCTTAATCATGGGATTGTGTACAGATTCCTAATCTGGCTATACCAACTCCTCCAGAACTACGTATGATTAAGAATGAGATGGAATTCTGACTGAATATCGCCTTCAGATTCCTCCCTTTAAACTCGGTAGCATTCAGTTTCTGTCTCAAACATGGTAAAACTACCAGTAGATATTAATGTTATGTCTGTTCCTGGTCATGACTGCTGAGAATAGAACTGGAAACCACCAACATTATGTATCTGCTTATGCAACACACGAAGATGGAGAGATAGATGCGTATTAGCCCTTTGGCAGGTAAACCTGCACCGCCGTCCATACTCGTAAATATCCCAAAACTTATATCCGCCTACTACACCCTGATTCCAGATCCAGCCATTGCAGAACAGCGTGTTTCCTTTGGCACCTCCGGGCATAGAGGCTGCGCATTCGATCACTCGTTCAATGAGTGGCACATCCTTGCGATTACTCAGGCAATCTGTATCTACAGGACTGGTATGGGTTTCACTGGCCCGCTGTTTCTCGGTATGGATACGCATGCTCTCTCAGAGCCGGCACTGCTTACAGCACTGGAGGTTCTGGCGGCAAACGGTGTGGATGTTATGCTGGCAGTGAACGATGAGTATACTCCCACACCAGCACTTTCTCACGCTATTCTTAACTACAATGCCGGGCGAAAAGATGGCTTTGCAGACGGAATCATCATCACACCTTCGCACAATCCGCCCAAGGATGGGGGCTTCAAGTATAACCCTCCGCATGGTGGACCCGCAGAAGCAGAAATAACCAAATGGATAGAAACCAAAGCGAATGAACTCCTGGAAGCCAAACTCAGCGAAGTAAAACGCATATCGGTGGATGCAGCACTCAAAGCCTCAACCACGCGCAGGCACGACTTCCTGAATGAGTATGTGAATGATTTAAAACTTGTGATCAACTTTCAGAGTATCCAAAGCTCAGGGTTGAAGTTGGGCGTCGATCCTCTGGGTGGTGCGGGAGTGCACTACTGGGGTGCGATTGCAGAGAAGTACAGCCTGGATCTCACAGTAGTCAGCGATACCGTTGACCCCACATTCCGTTTCATGACTGTGGACTGGGATGGGCAGATTCGTATGGATCCCTCCTCAAGTTACGCAATGCAGCGGCTTATAAGCCTGAAAGTCAAGTACCAGGTTGCCTTCGCCTGTGACCCTGACCATGACCGGCATGGCATTGTGACCAGCAGTAAGGGGTTGCTGCCTCCAAACCACTACCTCTCCGCAGCTGTCAGTTACCTGTTCCAGCATCGGCCGCGCTGGCCATCGGATGCAGCCGTTGGAAAAACGGTGGTCACCACCCAGATGCTGGACAGGGTAGCTTCCAAACTGAACCGTCGCCTGTATGAAACCCCTGTGGGATTTAAATGGTTTGTGGACGGCCTGCTTGGTGGAAGTTTAGGCTTTGGTGGTGAGGAGAGTGCCGGCGCATCTTTTCTAAGTCTGGACGGCAAGGCATGGTCTACTGACAAGGATGGGCTTATTTTGGCTCTGCTCTCAGCTGAGATGACCGCACAAATGGGTAAGGATCCAGGTGAGATATACAGTGATCTTACAAAGGAGTTTGGTGAACCCTGTTATGACAGGCTTGAGGCGACTGCAACACCAGCTCAGAAATCCAGACTATCCAAACTCTCTCCAGATGATGTGCATATAACTGAGCTTGGCGGCGAGAAAATAGATGCAATTAGCACCAGAGCACCAGGAAATGATGCTCCAATTGGCGGTTTGAAGGTCTCGACAAGCAGTGGCTGGTTTGCTGCAAGACCCTCTGGCACAGAAAACATCTATAAAATCTATGCAGAAAGTTTTCATGGAGACCAGCATCTCAAAGAGTTGCTGGAAGAGGCGAAAACCGTTGTAGATGCGGTCCTTGGCTAAGCTCAGATCTATAAAAGTCCATTATTACCCTCATATCTGGCATACATCCTAAGGGAGGTAACGAAAGGGTATTGGGGCTTATAGAAACTATTGAAAGATTTAGATAAAGAATTAGGCAATACTGCCAAATGATTCATCACCGGATATTCTGTTTAGAATATCCACATATGAAAAGGAGATATTTATGGAACTAGGAATGATTGGGCTGGGACGCATGGGAGCTGCCATGGTGCGCAGGCTGATGAGGCAGGGACATACCTGCGTGGTGAATGACAGGTCTGCATCCAGTATTGAGGCTCTTGTGAAGGATGGGGCAATGGGCGCCTCAACTCTCAAAGAGATGGTATCAAAAATGAGCAAACCCAGAGCAATCTGGATGATGGTTCCTGCAGCCGTTGTTGATACAACCGTTAAAGAGCTTGAGGGACTACTTGAAGAGGGTGACATCCTGATTGATGGAGGCAACTCCTACTATCATGATGATATACGCCGTGCAGCTGAACTCAAACCAGACGGTATTCACTATCTGGATGTTGGCACAAGCGGTGGGGTATGGGGTCTGGAGAGAGGCTTCTGTCTCATGATAGGCGGCGAAGATGAGATAGTTAAGCATCTCGATCCTATATTCGCCTCTTTGGCACCCGGTATCGATGCGGCCCCTCGCACATCTGGCAGAGAAAACACCCCCACCATTACTGCCGAGCAGGGCTATCTCCACTGCGGTCCGGTTGGTGCTGGTCACTTCGTGAAGATGGTGCATAACGGCATAGAGTACGGGCTGATGGCTGCGTATGCGGAAGGCCTTAATATCCTCAAGCATGCCAACGTGGGCAAGTCCAAGCAGGAAGATAATGCTGAGACCACCCCACTACGACACCCGGAGCATTATCAGTATGACCTGAACATTTCAGACATTACTGAAGTGTGGCGCAGGGGAAGTGTGGTTGGCAGCTGGCTTCTGGATCTTACAGCATCAGCCATGATGAAAAGCCCTGAACTCAAAGATTTTGCTGGCAGGGTATCAGACTCCGGTGAAGGCAGATGGACAGTGATAGCCGCCATTGATGAAGGCGTACCGGTTCCCGTGCTGAGTGGAGCACTGTATGAGAGGTTCAGCTCAAGAGGTGAAGCGGACTTTGCTGACAAGATTCTTTCTGCGATGCGCTTTGAGTTTGGTGGACACAAAGAGCAGGCTGCACCACCGAAAGAGGGTGCCTGATGACTGCTCAGCGTTCCGATGCGCTGGTATTCTTTGGGGCAACGGGAGATCTGGCTTACAAGCAGATCTTCCCAGCCCTACAGGCGATGGTACAGCACGGTAAGCTGGACATGCCTGTAATTGGTGTGGCAAAGTCGGGCTGGAATCTGCAGCAGCTCCTTGATAGAGCACATGCGAGTCTTGTAGAGCATGGTGGTGTGGATGAGGCTGCCTACCAGAAGCTGTCCAAACAGCTAGTCTACATCGACGGTGATTATCAGGATGACAGTACTTACCAGCAGATACATAAAGCACTGGGACAGGCGAAGTCTCCACTGCACTACCTGGCGGTGCCTGCCTCTCTATTTGGTACAGTAGCAACCGGCCTTGGCAAGGCGGGTTGTGCAAACAATGCCAGAGTGGTGATTGAGAAGCCGTTCGGCAGGGACTTGAAATCTGCACAAGAGCTGAATACAGTGCTACAAAAGTATTTCCCTGAACAGTCCATCTATCGAATAGATCACTTTCTGGGTAAAGAGCCGGTGCAGAACCTTGTCTATTTTCGCTTTGCGAACCCCCTTATTGAGGCAGTATGGAACCACAGACATATCTCCAGCGTTCAGATTACAATGGCTGAAAACTTTGGCATTAAAGGACGCGGTAAAATGTATGAGGAGTTAGGGGCCATACGAGATGTGGTTCAGAACCACATGCTCCAGGTGGTTGCTGCTCTCGCCCTTGAATCCCCGGGGAAAGCTGGGCATGAGGCATGGCGGGATGAACGCGCCAAACTACTGAAGGCTGTAAAACCTCTCTCAAAAGCAGACACCGTTAGAGGACAGTACACAGGATACAGAAACGAAGAGGGCGTTGCTGCATCCTCACTGGTGGAGACATATGCTGCCGTCAAGCTCACAATTGAGAATGACCGTTGGCAGGGTGTACCGTTTTATGTGCGGGCAGGCAAATTCATGCCTGTTACCTCCACTGAGGTTTTGGTGAGGCTGAAACAGAACGACCATCCTGTACTGAATGAAGATGAACCTAGTGACTTTGGCTATCTCAGATTTCGCATCAGCCCAGAAGTGGTACTTGGCATGGGAGTGCGGGTGAAAAAGCCAGGTGAACAGATGCTGGGTGAGAGCATGGAGATGATTGTACATGATCAGCCGCCAGACCAGATGACGCCCTATGAGCGACTTCTTACAGATGCCACTAATGGTGACAGCATGCTGTTTGCCCGTGAGGACTCCGTGGAGGAATCCTGGCGAATTGTTGACCCGGTGCTTGATGATGCTACAGAGTTGTTCTACTATAACCCTGGCACCTGGGGGCCGGAGGAAGCTGAGTTCGCTGTGAAGCCGGAAGGTGGATGGCATAACCCTGCAGAGAAAGAGGAGGCAGTATGACAGAGATAGCGCAGACCGTATTTCTCATTGACATCGATAACACGCTTCTGGATAACGATCAGGTTGTGCTTGATTTAAAGCAGAATCTGAGTGAGCTGTTTAGTAAAGAGAGTCAGGACAGATACTGGTCAATCTTCGAGAAGCTGCGATCTGAACAGGGTTATGCAGACTATCTGGGAGCCATCCAGCGCTATCGAATTGAGGATCCAAGAGACACCAGATTTCAGTTAATCTCAACCTTCCTTCTCGAGTATCCTTTTAGGAACAGGCTGTACCCGGGCGCATTAGAGCTTCTTGAGAAGTTGAATGAATGGGGTACGCCTGTAATCCTCTCTGATGGTGATGCAGTGTTTCAGCCGCATAAAGCTCACTGCTCAGGAATCTACAGTGCAGTGGAGGGGAGAGTGTTAATATACATTCATAAGGAACAGGAGCTCGATGATGTGGCACAACGGTTTCCTGCCGAACACTATGTACTCATAGATGACAAACCACGTCTGCTGCATGCAATCAAAAAGGCATGGGGAAACAAGCTCACAACGGTCTTCCCAGTACAGGGGCACTATGCGCATGATATGCAGGAAGTGAACAAATACCCGGCACCAGATATCACTGTACAAAAAATCGGGGATCTGTTAAAATATGACATTGCTGATATTATTCAATCAGCATCTTGATAGAGCAATATTATTGTCCTGCCTACACCAGATTCCCAGGCATTCTGCTCTGCATATCTACGCATTAAACTTAAAAAATTTTCCAGATACCCCCCAACTCAGGTATTCTTATACTTACAGAAAACACGTGCAACAGCCTATGTTGCTCTGTAATACTCCATTTCGAAGTATGCCAGACTGATTCTCCGAGAATCGGGAGAATCGACAACTTTGTTAATGTTTTTTAATTGATATAGCCGTATCTGAGTTAGGACTCAGAATGGAGGAAGTTAGCTTATTTTTACCCAACCATACACTTGATGAATACATATTAAGTTATCGCTATTGAACGATAGTCACAAAATGACAAGGTTGAGGACATGTTTAATGAACCTGATCAAAGCTACTTATGAGGAGATCCCAGAAGAGTTCCTGCTATCCTGTCGAACTCTTCTCGGCATCTGCCCACTTGCCCTCCTTGAGACCGCCGGTCCCGAGCACACAATTGTGTACATAAATCCTATACTCGAAAGTAAGCTGGATAAACGTAACGATATGGTTGTAGGGAATACGTTTGACAAAGTGATGCCAGTGTGTGTGGATGATGTGGATCTGAAATCTATGCTTGACAGAGTGTATCAAACTGGTAAACCAGAATGTCAGAATGAATGTGCACATAGAGATGAAGCCGGCAGGGACTATTACTGGACATACTATGTTTGGAAAATACGTTCCAGGGATGGAAGCTCTAAAGGCCTTTTCGTTCACATATCCAATTCCACTGCTTCAGCACAGTTCCGCAGGATGGGTGATGTGAATGCACAAATTGTGCATATCAACCAGGAGTTGGTTCTTGCTGCCATTCGTCAGCTGCAAATGGCAGAACTTATCAATCAGTCGCAGCAGGAAATTCTGCTCGAAACAGAGATGAACACTTCCATAATGAGCCGGGAAGCGGTTCTTGCAGAGCGGAGCAGGATAGCTCAGGAGTTGCACGATACACTTCTGCAAACCTTCTCAGGGATCCTTATGCAGCTTCGCGTAGCTCAGCGGATGCGTTGGCAGCATCCTGAAATGACATGGGAGTTAATTGATCGCTGTGTTGATGTAGCTGCCCAGGGGCTTGCGGATGCACGAAAAGCAATCTGGTTACTTCAGCCCGATTCAGGAGAACATCGCGACCTGTCATCATCGATAAAAGATGTAATTTCCAATTTGTCCTTTCTTAACCACTCTCAGATACACTTTAATGAGGTTGGAGACAGATATCTGTGCTCGCCGGATGTAGTGAGAGATCTAACCAGAATAGCAAGCGAGGCCATTGTGAATGCGGTGAAACATGCAGAGTCCGATAATATCAATATCAAGATCATCTACCTGCCAGACTCTATCCAACTCTCAGTGAGTGATGATGGCAAAGGATTTGATACAGAGAGATGCCTGGAAGGAGGAGGATTTGGCATAACATCTATGAAGCAGAGGGTTCAGCGTATGAACGGCACTTTGTTAATAAAGAGTGATGCGGGAAAAGGCACAGAGATTACTGTTAGAATTCCCAGTGTGAACACTCTGAGCAGGGAGAAGTAAAGCTTATGGGTATTGCATCCGGTGTGATCCGTGTGATGATTGTGGATGATCATCCAGTTATACGGGTAGGATTGTCTCTAATGCTGAACAACGAAGCAGACATAGAAGTTGTTACACAAGCAATGTGTGCAAGTGAAGCTGTTGAATACTATAGAACCTATGAACCAGATGTGACCTTAATGGATATCAGACTTTCGGAAGGGAATGGTGTAGACGCAGTATCCAGGATTCGTGCAGAATATCCAAATGCCAGAATAGTGCTGTTCACAACATACGATGGTGATGAGGATATATACAGAGGCCTTCAGGCTGGAGCTGCCGCCTACCTTCTTAAGGATAGCCCGCCTGAGGAGATTCTGGATGCAATTAGAAAAGTTTATGCTGGCCAAAAGTATATCACTCAAAACGTGGGTGAAAAGCTGGCGGAAAGAATTAAGTATCAGGAATTGACGGAAAGAGAGCTTGAAGTATTGCGGGAAATGGCGAAAGGCAAGACGAATGCTGAAATTGGAGATACCCTTTGTGTTACCGAGGGAACTGTGAAATTTCATATCAACCACATTTTAACGAAGCTCGATGTTAGTGATCGCACACAGGCTGTGCTGTTAGCAATTAGAAGAGGAATAGTGGAACTGAATTAGTGGGTAAGTGAAAATATGGATAAGTTTGCAATATCCTGGGTACGGTTTATGAAGAGCGTTTTTCATCTGGAATATGCAATGATATCATTAGAAAACTGCAATAGAGGATAGATGGCTTGCTCCATCTATCCTCTTCACAGCTAGGTCAACCTATCAGTCGTTCTTATGGCTCTGTCTGCCTGCTTCGGCATGCTGCTCAGGACGGCCAAAGTTACCGCGTCCCTCACCTGAGGAGTTTTCGCCATCATTCTTATGGCTCTGTCGGCCTGCCTCTGCATGCTGCTCGGAGCGTCCGAAGTTGCCGCGTCCATCGCCAGATGAGCTGCCGTTGGATTCGCCCTGACTTCCTGAGCGCGATTCTGACTGGGATCTGTCATGTGCACGTGAAGAGGATTCATGTGCTCGTGAGGAATACTCATGAGCTTTGGATGAATGTCTTCTCTCGTTGTCACTATCCCCTTCTTCGCTGTAATGTCCAGCCTGGCGATGATGGTGAGCTGCTGCTTCGTGGTGGGAAGCTGCCTCATGATGACCGCCTGATCTGTTAGAACTGCTACCTGATGAAGATCCTCTACCGTTACCGTTGGTCTCCATTTCTCCGTTTCGCGAAGATTCAGATCTCTCATCTGAACTGCTGGATCCCATAGAACCCTGCTTCTTTGTCTGATTCGTAGCCATTATCTAGTTCCTTCCTGAGAACTGATTTATGTATTTGCCCTTAATGGGCACGGTTCTCGTCACAACATAGTGGCTCTATAACATCATGGTTAGAGAATATCTATATTGTTCTTTTGTTATGTTACCGTTATTACTATCTGGATTGTTCCTATTTATTTGTTAAATAACTGCCATTTTTAGTTAAAATGAAGTTTTTGTACCACTTGCATGATTTACCATACTATATAAAGAGAAGGTACCTTATCTTAAGTAATAGATAATATCATTTATATATTTTAAAAAGCTGATATAATTTGTTCAATGATTTTCGCTGAATAACTATATTATGGTTATAAGAATAAAATTCGGGAGACATTCATTCTGGATTGCTCCCTGATTATCCAGAAAGATCTGCTACCATCCCCGGGGAGTGAGGTACGCAACTCTCAAACCACCTTGCCAGTTTGATAAGCCATGCGGATTTACAATCTCAGCTATAGGTCCAGACTAAACCGTTTGTGAGGGATGCCGACGCGAAAAGATTCCTGTTAGGGAATGGACTTTACCAAGGAGAGAACTGATTGAGTAGGATAGGTAAGATAGCTAAATAGGGTTTGTGTGCTTCTTATGCTGGTAACACCTAATCAATATATGAGGTGCTAGCACTTCCTCTCATCGGGGAATAACCCTACTAGAGACCGTTGTGGAAAACAGACTTGCCTGATATAATATATATGTGATCGAACCATTCTGATCTGCCGACAAATCTTACTCAAGAGATTGTGCCAAACATATTCTCAAGATGAGGCAATGCGGGGAAAGGATTATTAGATCATTATAATAGAGCCCACCAGGATGTGGGAAGTACCCTCCGGAAAGGGTAATGAGTTAATCTGCCCTCTATGAATTTATTTTCATTGATGTGGGGGCAGAGTTCATTCATGGTGTTGTGTTACTGGGAAGCTTCCTTTCTTTTGGTAAAACAGTGTGACAGAAAAATGGAAACGGGGCGAGCCAATAACACTCTACTCTTCTCCATCCTGGCCTATTTCAGCGTTAATAAATAGTTCGTATCAAACAGTTGTAAAAAATAATATAGTAGGATGGGTTAATTAGTGGATTCATCTGCGTTTGGTTGCCGAGCATCGTGGGGTTTCATGCGGGTAAAGAAGCATCTAAGAGATGTAGAGCAGATTTAATACGGGCAAAATTATAATCTTTGAACGATACTTGCCATACTTATGGATTTTAATGGAAGCTTAGGTGGGTGAGAGGAGGAGATTTGCTGCTATCCACCTCCTCCCGAAGCGGAGTTATTTTGCAGCCACGTTGATCTCTTTTTTGGCAAGCCCAGTGAGCTTCTTGTCCGTCTCTATCTCCTCCTCCAGTGTTTCCTGAAGTAGAGAAGCTGCTGAATTTTCTCCCAAAAGATCAGCATAGGCTATGCATGTGCCATATCCTGCAATTTCATAATGCTCCACGTGCTGAGCAGCAGAGATAAGTCCTGCATCTAGCACTTCTGGATCTGATTTGCTTTTGATTAGTTCTGAACCCTCTGCGATTATGCCCGCCATACCAACACAATGCTTCCCTTCAGGCTGCAGGTTCATCTCTTCGAAAATTTTCAAAAGGCGGGAAACATGTTTCTCAGTTTGAATGAGATGCTCATGGAACCCCTTTTTTAGTTTAGGAGATGAGGCAGCATCCTCCATCTTGGGAAGAGCTTTTACAATCTGATTCTCAAAATCGAATAGATCTCGAAGTTCCTCTACGTACAACTCTTGTAAATTGGTTAGTTTCATCATGGAAACTCCTTTCTCTCGTCGCGAACGAGCATTAGTCTGTACGTATCCCTTACTTTGTTTGTTTCTGGTTTATTTGCGAGCTACTCTTCACTTTCACTATTTTATTAATCGCCACATGAATAAGGTTTGAAAGTTCAGATAAAATCATATCGCGCAATGATATATATTGCCGCTTAATATTTTTAAAAATGAAATTGAGCTAGATAACATAACTAAAGATAAGTATAAATACAAGCTTGTGATATGATTTCCTTATAACTTTAGTTATGTATTAGTGGGGGAATATACTAATATCATAAAAACTGCATATTATGATAGAGAAATATATTAATATATTATGATATAAAAAGTAAGAAGTATGCAACAACCCTGTTATCATATCAATCATGAAAGGCTGAAGTGTTAGAAGATGTATTCGATACAGAATGCAGATGTAAACAGATATAGGGTTTCAAAATGGAATTACCCCAGATATAGGGAATTTGCAAGTATCGTTGTATGATTTAGCTGAATTGAAGGGATAGTTAATCAAAATAATATTGAAAAAATTCGTCATAAGTGATATCAAAATGGAACATTTCATGAGTATAACCTGTCATATATACTGGTATGTCGAACCCCTCACAATGTAGTGTGGCACATAATTCACCTTATGCTGTTTCCATTGCATTGCGGCAGGTTTTATCTAGCAAGGAAGCCTTGCATAAATAGTTCACATCTGCATTACTGCTTAAACCCTCCTGGGTTAAGATCCAGTATAAATCTCATCATCCTGGCAATCAATATAGAGGAGTGTAGTATAATATTCGTATCTCACCAGATACTGAATGACAGATTAATTTGTTGAAGTACTTTGAAGTTCAGTAAGCTTCGCGTTTAATTTAATTCCTTTCGGGTAGATGCCGGAAATACACTCTGTTTATCATATCCGAGAGGTCAATTTTTACGGAATGTTCAGGGCAGCGTGTAGAAGGAGGTTGAAACACATGCTGTAGATCATAATTCAAAGACTCAACGAATTGCCCAAATGTTAGCTCTGACGTTTTCATGAATGACTCTTGAAGGTCAATCCAACGGAAGGAAATGAAGTAACATGAGACCATCTTGCGACAAGATTCGACTAATGATTGTGGATGAACATCCTATTGTGAGGGTCGGGCTTTCCCTTATGCTGGCTAATGAGCAGGATATTGAAGTTGTTGCTCAGGCTCATGGGGGTAAAGAGGCAGTCGATCTTTTCAATAGACATAAACCAGATGTTATCCTGATGGATTTCAAGCTGGTAAAAAGTACAGATGTTGATATAATGGATCAGATACGGACAGATCATCCCCATTCCCGTATCATTCTTTTTACAATGTATGCTGGTGATGAAGATATATACAGAGGGTTACAGGCTGGAGCTGCAGCCTATCTTCTGAAGGACAGCCCTCCTGAAGTGATTGTGGATGCCATCAGGAAAGTTCATACTGGTGAACGTTATATAACACAGACGGTGGGCGAGAAACTGGCACATCGTATTCAGTACGATGTTTTAACCAGCAGAGAGTTAGATGTACTTAACGAGATTGCCAAAGGAAAGTCAAATAATGAAATTGGCGATACTCTCTGTATTGCTGAAGGTACAGTCAAATTCCACATCAACCGTATCCTGCTTAAGCTCAATGTAAGTGACAGAACTCAAGCTGTGATTCTGGCTATAAAACGCGGATTAGTCCGCTTTCTTTAGTTTTGAGCTCATGCTTCAAATTTTTAGCAGCCATGAATACCTCCACTTCATGGTCTGCTTTTCCGGAAATTTATTCAATTCACGAATTCCGCGCTGGAGATCATGAACTACCCTGCAAGTAGGTTTGTGTCAAGGCACTTAATTACTGTCAATAGATTGCAATGCAACTAATCATTCATTTAATGCATGGTTGCCAAATGGAAAAATCTTTCCAGGAATCCATCGTAGTGAATGTTTCCATTAAATTACAAGTAATAGGCTTGAGATGTGCTTACATGAATAATTCAGATGCATATCTAAAGTTGTGCTTAACACTCCACAATTTGGCCGTAATTCTCTAATCAATACTTATGGAGAGCTCATAACCAAAGTTAGTTGCTGAAATCCAAGCTTCAGGTTATCATTCATAAGGGTTCTAGAGATTAATCATGTGCCTGCTTTGTAGTTCCATGGTTTTACTTGGCCATTAAGAAGTTACTTAATGAAGAGTGGATCAAAAAACGACAAGGGGAGTGATTAATTTCTAGATTCATAGGGGTTGGGGGAAGCCACAATGATGTGGGGTCCGATCGCCCTCACGATGGGGCACGCTCTCCTATCTGCCTCCATTCAGTTAAAATAACTGAATGGAGGCGAGGAGACCTTCAAAATATTCTTCAACTATATGCCTGTTCCTCTCTGGCAATTCATTTTGTCACAACGTAGAAGATAAATTTCGTCTCAACATGTATCTTCTTCATACAAAGATTTTCATAATATTGAAATCCTCTTGAGAATTGACTTCATGTGTGTTAGGCAGTTCTCGATGGCGTTGAATTAGTACATTGGAATGTTTAAAGCTGTTTAGAAGACTACAACGAAGATATCCATACATACCCGGTAGTGCGCTGATCGGTGCGCGAACATTAAATCATATTCTGCGATGGAATGGGAGCAAGACATGCCTGGCTCTTCACAGTCCGCCGCCGCATTTTGTATCACCCTGTCAAAGTTGTAACGTAATTGACTACTTGCTCTCAAATGATGCCGGATGCTTATTTCAGAAGTTGACAGAGCCGTACTTATTATCAGTTAAACAGCACATACTCTGATGAAGAACAAACCAATCTACAGAATGTTGACTCTGGTGTGTATTACCGATACAATTATAATGTGGTCTTGTACACGGAGACTGCCATAAATGCAGAAAATACGAAGGTAAGGATGCAGTTACGTGTAGCATCTTTACCGGATAAGTGGAAGGGGTTTATGTGTGCGGGATCTTGATGACGCAAACTACCCACATTTGTGGGGCAACCTCCCTCGTGAGTGGGAGCTGATACCTCTCTGAAGATACTAGCCTCAAATATTAAGCAGCATTAACAGAGAGGTCTCGGTATGTCTTGTAGTTAGTTCTCTTATTGTTTGAACATTTCGTACAATAATTTAACAAGTATATTTAGGGATATTCATTCACTAATTTAATGGAATGATGTGAAAGAATTATTCAATTAAAAAAATTCAATCCCACAATGTATACATTATAATTTTTCTCTACTAAAATCTGTCAATACTTATCTTGATGCTAGTTTTTAACTCAACTGCTAATAGTGAGAAAGCAGATCAGTTATAATGAAAATATACCGTCCTGAGGAGGTGTACATAAGCGGCAATTGAGACTATTATAGTGGTGTGATATGCGATAGTTACTGCCAAGGATAGTAAGCAATATCTTGCTCATAATCGATATGAAACGTGGGCATGTGCGAACTATCTGCGGGGTAACTATTTTAATATCATGATGGTCAACGAATCCACCGAAATGTGGAAGCTCTCATGATGGAGCAATGCGTAACTCAATCTACAATCTTATTCAATTCTGGTTGTAGATTGAGCGCACTGCTCGTTTTGACTGCTGCATCCACAAAGTGATGCGTTTGTGTTGATGACTCATTAACCTGTTCTATGATCTGTCTTCAGTTCAGTTTTGACATTTTGAGAAGAACACATCCATGAGCGGGAATTTCATAACTTATGGTTTGAGGCATTGAGCCAAGGTTTTTTCTCTTCCACAGATTGCGCACTTCCCAATTCCCATGAAGACCAAGAGCACTTTTACTGCAAGAGACTGTCTGTGGGGTGTCCTGGCGGTTGAACATGCCAACAACCAGAGAGCCATCCTCGAGTGTCCGTTTCCAAATAGCCGAATTGGCATCAGTACTCACCACCTCCGCTGCTGTGCCGCCTCCATCCTGGTCCACAGCCAGCACCTCGGGGTTTGTGAGCAGCTTGATGGTCCATGGATCGTTATCAGGCAGGTTGGCTCCAACCATGAGCGGTGAAGGAAGCATGCACCACAGGCTGAGAAGTGTGTACTGTTCATTATGAGTAAAACGGGTGGTGCGATCTGGTCCAACAGGTCGGCCGCCCATGGAAAGATGGCCGAGTGGAAGCATATCCGCATCTGGCCAGTGACCTGGAGCGACATAGGGCTGCCACATCGCTGCAAGGTCGAACTCATGATTGAGAGATCCCCAGTTATCCCAAAAGTCTCCAGACACTCTCCACAAGTTTGCATGCTTCTCCACATGGGCTGCATCCTGAATAGGAGTTTCCCCTGGCGATAAGCTATAGACGATGGATCTGCCACATGCCAGGATTGCAGAGTGAGCAGCATCTATCTCATCCCTGTGATATGGCTGGCTCGTATCGTCCATTTTAACATAGTCTACTCCCCATGAGGCATACAGCCGGAACAGGCTGTTGTAGTAAGCGTGGCCAGCCGGGGTATTTCCCTTCACTCCGTACATATCCGGACACCATGAACAGTTGTCTGCTGTGTTCGCAGCATCTCTGGCGTGAAAGTTTGAACCCTGGATTGGCAGGTTCTCAGCGACTGCCTCTCTGGGAATACCGCGCATGATGTGAATTCCGAACCTTAAGCCCATTTTGTGGAGTTTGTTAGCTAACCTTTGGAAGCCTTTTCCATTTGCTGCTGAAGGGAATCGGTTGGGGGCAGGAAGTAGTCTACCATAACGGTCCATGCAGAGTTTCTCACCGGGTGCACCGCTGTCGGGTTCGGCTGCAGCATTGGGATCATACCAGCGGTAATCCACAACAACTGTATTCCAGCCGTATGGCAGCAAGTACTTTTTCATGTATTTAGCGTTGGCCAGAACTTCGGCTTCATCCACCCTGTCTCCATAGTAGTCATAACTGTTCCAGCCCATTGGGGGTGTTAGTGCTATTTTGGTGCCAGTAACAATATGGATGCTCTCTTTTGTGCTGCCCAGCTTGTTGGAAACTTTAACTGTGACAAGATAGTTTCCAGGATGCTTGAGAGTCCCGGTAAATACTCCTGTCCGTCTATTGAAACCAATCCCATGTGGAAGCTTGTCTGCAGAGAAGTGTAATGGCAGCAAGCCGCTTACTGGTATGGACCATAGGAGAGGAGTTCCTGTATACACACCAATAACATCTGGAGGATGGATTTGAGGAGCTCCAGCTATTATATGTGTGTTACCTCCAGAATCATCGGCGGAAAGTGGAGTAATAGAGCTGCCTGAGTACAGGATTACAGCTAACATTGCGGCAATTTGAGAAAAGTGCTTCATTGGTTTGCTTTCATAATATTCGATTAGAGGTGGATGATCATGCATTCAGACCAGGAAGATAATTCTACCATGCAGATTAGTCAGTTGTAATCAATAGCATAAAATTTTTTTGATACAGCTGGCACCAGTTCAAAGTCAAACCGTGGGAAATGTGTACTAAAAGAGAAACAGGTTGCGTGTTTAACTCTGCATTGTATGATGAACAGATGGTGATCAGCAGCAAGCCTTGATACAAAGCATTTTGTTCAGATTTGAATAGCCGTTCAGTAAACTTTTTAAACCCAGCCTGCCCTTGCGTATCCCCAGATGATGAGAACCGATGCTAATGTCGTTAGCAGTGTCGTTGCTACTCCAACTTTAAGGAAGGCTGTAAAGGAGAGAGGACACTCTTCCTTGGCTTTCTGTGCAACGATCAGATTCGCCACACTGCCGAGAAGAGTGAGATTACCGGCAAGGGTACTTGCTGCTGCAAGCATGAGCCACAGCACCTTTGCATGATGCGCATGGATGAGCCATCCACGGAGCAGCATTACAAATGGAACATTACTAAACAGGTTGCCTCCTACAATGGTGACACCTGAAAACTTGAGCAGCTGTGATAAAGAGCCTGGATGATGTGTAATCCCTGGAACCATCACTCCTATCCAGTGCGACTGTGTTTTTGTGATTCCTGCAACAACCACAAACAGCCCTGCGAAGAATAGAAGAAGGCTCCAGTCAACAGAAGCAAATGCCTCCTCGGGCGGCCTGTTAGCCAGCACAAGGATTGCGGTGGAGGCAGTGAGGGCAGCCAGATCCATGGGCATGCCCGCCAGGAATGCAACCAGTAGACCTGCCATAACCCAGATAGTTTTGGTAGCCATTTTGCGATCCAGAGTGATTTGGGATCCATTTTCTGGAACTGACTGTATTTGCCCGGAGGTTACCTGTGACCTGTATATGAGAGTTACGAGAGCGGTGTTTATGAGCAGGCAGACTAAACCTACTGGAACCATACGAAGAGCGAAAGCTCCCCAGCCCCAGCCAGAGCTTTGGCCTATCAGCATGTTTTGAGGGTTGCCGGTGAGCGTCATCACCGACCCCACATTGCTGCTTGTGGCCAGCCCTATGAGGTACGGTTCAGCATGCAGCCCGCTTCGTCGCGTAATGTTCAGTACAAGTGGAGTCATCAGCAGGCAGATGGTATCGTTGACAAACAGTGCCGACAGGATCGCAGAGCTGGCACATACGGCAGCGAGCAGCACACGGGGTGTACGGCACCTGCGAAGGATGCCTCGTGCAACAGAATCCAGCAGTCCCGAACTCGTTGAGAAGTACACAACAATCATCATGCCAAACAGGAGAGTGATGGTTGACAGGCTGATTGCCTGCTGTGCCTCGGATTTTGTGAGCACACCAGTAAGCACCAGAAGGACACTTCCAATGAGTGCGGCGGCAGGTTTATCCAGCTTGCGGGGAGACTTGCTCCCCGCAATGATGATGGCGTACACAAGTACGAAGATACTGACTGCAACTGTGCCGTGATTATTGATCAAAAATTAGTCAGTAAGAGGGATCTGCTGTGTTTTGCCGGAGTTAGCAGCCCGCAGCCCTGCTTCGAGGATCTCCTGGGCGTTCCTTCCATTCACTGGAGAGCAGTATCCCTCGACAGGTGATTTTGTTTCGATGCAATGGATGATGTACTCTGCAGCATTCCTGTGGGGAGCAACCGTAGCCGGAGGCGTTATCTCCTCGGTAGGTTTGCCGGGACTCTGCCACAGTAGTTTATCGTGGAGTACCGCCAGAGAGCCTTCGCTTCCATAGACTGTCGGATTCGCCTCGGCATATCCCACTGGCTGTGCCCAGCTGGCTTCACAAACGGCAAACGCATGAGGGTACTGAGCTACGATTACAGCGTTGTCATCTGAGGCAGCATAGGCAGGCTCTGTTCCAAAATGCCCTCGCATCCCCGTTACCTTTTCAGGACGGCCTATGAGCAGGGCGGCCAGATTGGCTCCATAGCAGCAGTAATCCATGAGAGCACCGGCACCATTAATTGATGGCGTGGTGAGATCTCGCACAAATTCAGCACTGCATCCAATTGCAATCGGTCCGTTGTGAGCGCTTCTGTAGCGGATATACCTAACAGTGCCGATATCGCCAGCTTTCACTCTGCGGGCAAGATCCTGCCAGATTGGAGACCATGCTACAGGCCAGTTGATAACGAGTGTGATGCCAGCTTTTTCGGCAGCATGCAGCATTCTTTCAGCCTGTTCGAGTGTAGCTGCCATTGGCTTTTCAGACACAACATGGATACCTTTTGCAGCGGCAGCCTCAACAATCGCGGCTCCTTCACTATTACCACCAGCCACCTGAAGGATATCCAGCTTCTCTTTATCGAGCATCTCCTGCCAGGAGGAGTATGTTCGTTTTACATCATATTCGCGCGTGAGACGTTCCAGAAGCTGTGGCTCATCATCCCCGCCTGCAATCAGCTCCACATCTGGATTGTTTTTCCAATGTCTCAACTCTCCCCAGACATGGTCATGAGACAGGCAGGCGACACCTACTCGGTAGTTCATAGTTCTTCCCCTTACATAAATTCAGAGTGACAGGCTTGTGACTGCTAGCGTGTGAGTGTGGGTTCTGTAAGCCCCAGTGAGTCCTTCACACCGAGGTTGGCATAGATTTCACTTGTGGCTTTTGAGCGATTGAACGTGTAGAAATGGATACCTGCTACGTGATTATCGAGTAGATCCCTGCACTGTTCAGTTGCCCACTGAATGCCGACTCTTCGCTCGAAAGGTTCGTCGCCGCCACATCGTCTTATGGCTTTGATAAAACCGGCAGGGTAGCGCACGCCAAGTGCCATATTCGCCATGCTAATCATGCTCTGTTCTGAAAGCACAGGCATTATTCCTGCGATAATTGGAACATGTATACCTGCAAGTTCACACCTGTCTCTAAAATCGTAGAAGGATCGATTGTCGAAAAACAGCTGCGTAACTATATAGTGAGCACCCTCATCTACCTTTGCTTTCAGGTAATCCATCTCTTTAAGCTTGTTGGGAGTGGCGGGATGTCCGTCTGGATAGCCGGCAACCCCAATACCAAAGCCGAGGGGATGCGGGTGTATTCCACGCTGATTGAACTCTACAATCGCCTTCACCAGCTCTGATCCATAACGATAGGCATCTTCTGAGCGATCGTAACCCGGACGGCTCCTTGGTATATCGCCTCCCAGAGCCATCAGATTTGAGATTCCCTGCTGAGCATACCTGGTAAGGATAGCCTCAATTTCGGCAGCTGAGTGGCATACACAGGTGAGATGTGGTACAGGATCGCATGTGGTTTCATGTTTTAATCGAACAACGAGATCATGAGTGCGCTGGCGTGTTGATCCGCCTGCCCCATACGTTACGGATACGAACGTGGGCTTGAGAGCTTCCAGCTTTTGCACAGTCTGAGTGAGTGCCTCCGCTTCAGAATCTGATTTGGGAGGCATGAATTCAAAGCTGAATGTAGTTTTATGCCTGGAGAAAATCTCGTGAATATGCATTATTCCCTACTTCTACTCATTGTCTCTTCAGTTCCGGCTTTCTGTCCTTTAATAAACACACGACGAGTAGACCCGGTGCCCCGTAGGGAGGAAGAAAACCCAGTAATCCAATTAATCCAGAATAGCCTTTAGAGATGGAGTAGAGAATGCTGCCTACTCCAGAAAATGCAAGAGCCAAAATTTCTGTTCCAATCATTAGATGCTGGGAGGCATGCGAACTGGATTCTATTAACCCGCCCAGATTTATCAGAATACTAATTCCTATTCCTAAACGGGCAGGTATTGAATATTCGAGAATCAATATTTTTGGCTCCTTGCAACGTTATCAGGACAATATTTTACCAATACGGTCTACGGCTTCCTGCATGCGTTCTCCATTTTTGTCTCCCACCACGGTGAGCGACATTCGGATGTAACCCTCTCCTGCAGGACCGTATCCATTACCTGGAATGACATTCACATACGCTTCAGAGAGAAGTTTGCGGGCAAAATCAGCGCTGGTATACCCTTCTGGAACTCTTGTCCAGATGTAGATTGCAGCCTCGGGAACGTGTACTTTCCAGCCCAATTTAGTAAGCCCATT
>JAJZFJ010000218.1 GCA_021805395.1 bacterium | reverse complement strand
GGAGAAGAGCGAATACTTTGCAGGTGTTGTTGTTGCTATGTCAGGGGCAAGTCTCAACCATAACCGCCTCTCGGCGACTATTGTCAGCGAATTGTATATGGCTCTAAAAGGATCGCATTGTGATTCCTTCGCTTCAGATATGCGCATCGCAATAGAGGGTCGGCGCTACTGCTACCCTGACGTGAGTGTTGTATGTGGTAAACCAGAGTTTGACCGCTTAGCGGGTGGCGAGTCACTCACAAACCCCATCCTGATCGTTGAGGTGATGTCAGATTCCACTGAGCACCTGGACAGAGGCGTTAAGCTGATTGCATACCAGCAGATCCCAACACTGCAGCATTACCTGCTTGTATCGCAAAATGCGCCACAGGTGGAGATGTATACCCGTATGGAGGGGGGGTGGTTCTACACTCTGCACAAGGGCCTGGATAGTGAGATTGCACTTTCAGCCATACACTGCTCCCTTAAGCTAGCGGATATCTATGCACGTTTGAACTTCGAAGATAGTACCAACGATCCCAGCCCAGATAAGACCTGCTAACTTGTTTTTAAGTCATGCTGCATCCCTGAAATTATCTCCAAAGCTCTTATCCGCATATAGCCGGTGATTCCGAGTTAGGCATCTCCTCCAGGATTAACAGATCTCAGCAGCAAACTGTCCACTTCATCGCTTGTCGGATTCAGCAACTCCCCACGAGGTGCAGGAGAGGATCGCAGCATCTCCTGCGGCGTGATAGCCAGTCGGGTCCTTAGTGCTGGCAGGCTTGCTTTGGCTGCCCACTGCATTGCCGTACTAGGGCATCTCTTTATCATCGTTTCCATAAACTCCACTGAACGTTCATTACCCAGAAGTGATAGTTTTGCAACAAGATCACTGCTAAGATCCAGATTCGGCAGTGGGTTCTCTTGATCCAGATTAGCTGTTGGAACCTGACTGGCTGAGGTAATCAGCTTATGATATCTTTCAATCTGCAATCGATTCAGAACAGGTACATTTTCAGAATTTATATTTTGAACTGTCTCATTCAGAATGAGCAGGAATTCTGAACTGCAAGCTGCAAATGGAATCTTACCAAAATATGAGGTGAGTAGATACCGCAAAGCAACAGGATTATCCTGACAGGCATAAGTGAAAAGCAGCTTTCTGGCACAGTAAACTTTGTAAAAATAGTTGACTACGCAATAGATGGGATAAGTAATTAAACTGCTGAGGAAAAGTAATCCGAAAGCATGTGACTTTGAAGACTGATACATTAGTTCTGAGTACAATGCGGTGAAAGCAGATATAGATATCAAATACAGATGAGGATTATGCTTTACACTAACCTTGCTGGAATCACCAGGCAAATGTCCGATATCCAGAGACATTCGCGTAATCAATCTGGCATTCAGCTTGTTTTTGGGTATCTCATAAGAGAACTCCAAGCGAGGATCAATCCGTTTCAGTGCATCACAAACCAGCACGCGCATAGAGGAACTTTCGGTTTTATTAAGCCTGTTCTTCAGGGCAGTAATGCAGTCTTGACCGCCTATTGTTCCCATTGCTGTAATGGCAGGTTTGGATAGTGCAAGTCCGAACTGTACTAATTTCTGTCGCTGAGATTTCTTCAACTTTCCTCCATACCCTGCCATATTATCTGGGTCTACAAGACCACACAGGACTGATCTCTGTAACCCTGTTAGCACAACAGGAGGATGATTGCCCGCATCCTCAAGCATGAGCTTCAAATTTCTAACCAATCGATCTGTAATATGAGTCTGTCTTTTGCCTCTGATGATACTATCCATCAGTGATAAGCACTGTCCAAGTGCATTCATCTGGTATCTGTTGATAAATATCTGAATCCGTCTGTTCTGTACCGTCCATTTACGTCTTTTCGATTTCAGGAGAAGTAACAGGAGACAAAATGGAGCTGATACCTGGAGTAAATATAGAGACAGCAGGATAATTGTGGCTAAACCATTATGGGATTGATGATATAGTGTACTGATTTGATAGAAGCCAGAGACCTCTAAAATGAGACCAGCTGTACCGATTGCTGCAAGCGGAAATGGATGAAGGAAGCTTTGTTTATAGATTGAAGAAACTGGAAATGTCTCTGGCATGTCATTCCATTCATCTATCATAGGTCCACAAACTACTGATGATTTGAATTGGAGTATATTTTCCAGAAACTTCATAATAACCATACCATAGAGATTCGGTTCAACCTTGTTTAATCTTACGAAACACTATTGCAAAATAACCAGCTTTCTCGTACTGACAATTTAATGTCGAAGTTCACATTCTATATGTGCTCTCTCTACATTTGAGAGATCTGCACATCCTCAGTGGCTTTCGCATCCGATGTGCTTAATCCTACACTGCTGGGTGGCAGCTTCAGCAGATGCCCGTTTTTTTCGGTGCTTTGTGCTGGCTTCAGCAGCTTATCAGCTGGTAGACTGGAAGGCCGTAGAAGTTCTGCTGAAGATACTTTCAGTCTTACTTCAAGCGAATGGATGCTACTATCCACTATTTGTGTTAGTGCTGGGTCTATACTTAATTTCCTTAATTGGAGAAGTAATCTCAAGGATTCCATGTTTCCAACAGTTCCAAGAGCATGAATTAGAGGACCAGGTAATAGATATGGCAGAGTTCGTAATTCTGGAAATTTTAGAGAATGATTGTAAAGTTTTACAATTTTATTTAGCCGATTCTGTTGAGCTGGATTAAGTGAGAGGCTGCTTTCGAAATCTGAATACCTCACCTGCTCACAGATCAGTTGTGAATATAACTGCATACCACCAGGAAGAAGTCTAAAAAATTGAACAGGTGTAATGTTTAAAATATCGTTCATGGAAGAATGTGAACGTAAAATTTTGTTAAAAAGTGACTCCTGAGCTAATAGTGTGTCTCTATGGTATATACTATTCGCTATTAAGCTAGCAACTGCAATAGGCAGATATCCGAGGGGAAAAGAATAAAAAGAATTTATGAATACGTGGGCTATAATCTCATACCAGAAAATTGCACCCATGCAATATATAAAAACGATTGGCGCAATGGACTTTGACTGAATACTAAATTTTGAGTAGGGAAAAGCAATGCCACTAAATAGATCTGAGGCATTGTTTGGAATATCATCTGTGGTAATGTCTTTAAAATCTGAAATCTCTATATCAGGGCTCAAAGTTTTAAGAGCTTGTATAATTCGAGATCGAATCATTGGATTTGTAGTCACCCTCAGCTTTAGGGATAAGGCAGATCTCGCATCATCCCCGCCCATATTTCCTAGTGCATCAATCGCTGGAGTCATGAGCAGTATGGCAAACATATTCAGTCTATTTCTCTTATTAAATTTGAGATCTTTGGCAAGATGTGATGCAGGATCAACGATACTATATAACAGACATTTATTCTGCTGTGAAAGAGTATCGAAATTCTCACTACCCATTTGAGGAAGGAAAGAGGTTAAATTGAATACTACAAGATTGTCCATCTGAGACTGGGGACTATCAACCATTTTGAGAAGTACATTCAGCAGTGCTGGCACCGATTTAAGTCCTAACTCATTCACTTTTTTTTGCATTGCATTAGAATATATTAGAGTCTCCTTCATCCATTTTTTTTCAATGTATGATTGAGGACTCAGCAAGAGAAATGTGAAAATCATCATCATAATTGGTGAATTCAGAAACAGTGAATCATTGCGATAGAATATTTCTGGGATACTGAATGCTAGTGAAACTTCAGCTAATGTAATTGCGAAAAACCAATTTCTTTATATAATATTTTTTTGTGTAAGTGTTACAGTCTTTTGATACAGATCCTCAATAGATAAATTAGTTGGGAGGTTCTCCATTTCAAGATTTATCCCCCGGCCACTCCGCTTAAGATACCATAATGCAAACTTCTTTAGATATTTCATCATTGCCTCAAAAGCCACAAAGTCAAGTTCCTTTTATTCCTATTCACAGTATATCTGATTTTTGCATTAAATACATGTCTGAGGACAACTGTTTCTACCAGCTATCTACAGAGAAGTAGAGAAATCAGTAAAGATTTACCGCACACAACCAGACTTCGTACTAGTCTCTTTACATGCAAATGTGTTCGACTCTTCTGGAACCATGAGGATTACAACACTTTTCAAATATTAGGTCTCTATCGGATGAAGTAACTAATCTAGAGTATAACTGCTAAATCTATTGGATTCTTATTACTTTTGAGAGATCTTAATCTCCTCAGTGGCTTTCGCATCCGTTATGCTTAATCCTACACTGCTGGGTGGCAGCTTCAGCAGATGCCCATTTTGTTCGGTGTTTTGCGCTGGCTTCAATAGCGAACTAACGGGGAGATCCGTAGGCCTTAGTAGTGTATGCGTCATTCTTATTTTATCATTAAGCTCCTCTATACTTTTTTCAGCTATCGCATTCAGTTCACTGTCTTTACTCATACGAATAAAACGATACAGGTTTTTGATTGTATCGCCATTGCCCAGGATACCAACTGAACTTAGAATAACCTTCATAATCCGTCGGTCAGACTTTCTATATCTAAATCGGCTTAAGTATGGATTAAGTGAATTAAGATCTTCGCTGCTTCCATCATTCTCAAACACATAACTGCTGAGGCTGAAATTGTTTATAATAAAATTCAATCTACCTATCTCATTTTTACTTAATGCTGGAATACTCTTCAAGTCATCATAAAATAAAGCCTCACCAACAAGCTGCTCATACAGAGCGTGATGCCCAGTGAAAGTCAACAGATCTGGAGACAATGTTAAAATGTCAGATACTTTCATTGGACTATGGTCGAAAATTTCTAATTGGATCTTCTCATTATCAAGCATTGATTTTCGTTCAATAAGATATGCAAATATACTCGCAATCATGAATGGCGGAACTGTAAATAAATCTCTATTCCAGTAGTTATGCTTGATATTATTTATGAAGAAAAATATATAACAAAATATTATCGCTATTAACAAAATCGTATAACCAAAAGTTTGCAATTTCGATCGCTTTAATCGGTTTAAGACTGACTTTTTGGATTTTTCTGTCACTTGCTGAACATTAGCTTCCGATTCTGCAATGATAGACGGGTGACACTCAACGGGCGTAATCGATGGATTACACTGATTTAAAGAAGTTAACAGTACTTCACGTAGGAGAGGATTGGATGTTTTATTCAGCCGGCTTTGTATTACTTCTATCGCATTTTCTCCTCCCATTGTACCAAGGGCCTCAATGGAAGTAGTTAGGAGAAGAGCTTCAAACAGTCTTAGGCGATTTTTCTCGTTGAATATCAGGGATTTACAAAATACTGTTTCTGGATCAACCAGACTGTATAGAAGAATTCTGTTCTGCTCAGTCAGATTTTCAAAGTCCTCTCTTCCCATTTGGGGAAGAAGCTGCGTGAGATTGCAAATAACATCCTCGTCAATTTCTGTTTTCGGAGCATTCACCATTTTGTGAAGAATAGTCAGGAGCGATGGTACTGACCTGATACCATGTTCATCTACCTTTTTTTGCATCACCCTAGAATACAGTATCCCCTTCTTATTCCATGCATTCTGAATTTTGAAAGTCGGTAGCATCAAGAGGAAAAGTATTAGCATGAATGTAAGTGAGGAGCCAGCCATCGATCCCATCCATTGAGAAAGAAGGTCCTGGATGATGCAGGCGAACACAAATTGATTGATTAGAAAGGCATATGAAAGTGCCCGCAAGTTGAACATCTGCTGTGCCGACTGCCTGCTCTTATCATAGATCTCGTCGAGGGACAGATTTGCGCAAAGATCTTCACTTTGAATGTTTGACTGCATGTTCTGCTTCTTTAGCAGCCAAACCACAAATTTCCTTACACTCTTCATAATTCCCTCACATATTTTTCCCAATAAGCAGATATCTGTAGTCACATTATACAATATCCACGTAAATGGATATCCACTGGCACACAAACAATGTTTTATGCTGTTTTAATCTCAAAATGCTTCTAAATGCAAGTGAAGCAGAGGTGAGAATGTATGTCGTGTTGATGTCACTAGTATTGTGCACATAAACAGATATGATCTGCATCGTACTCTCTTCAGTGATATAGCAAGAACAGTAATACCAGCTATCACAGAACGAGAAATTGGAGTGCTTGAAATCAATCTGGTATCCAGATCCTGAAGAGTTTCAGAATTTCATGACCACTTAAACAATGGTACGTTTGAATTCACCAACTGGACTGGGGTGCTGATTTCCCCCAACCCAGAGAACTTCGCTTTCCTATTACGTAGCAGAAACAGATATCTGGGTCCTAATGTGAGTGATTATGATAACCCATCCTACGATGCAGTCTTTCCCAACATGAGAACGATGACTAATATTCCTGAAAGATAAATACTCATCTGCAACTGTACATTCTCTCTGCGGCAGACTATCCACTCATGTATGAGATCCATACCATTCAATACGGACTGGAGCAGCTGTGGCTTCAGAATTACAAGTCAGACTCGTTCTCGGTTGATGCCTCAGACTATCATAATATTAATTTTCCCACTTCGCAACAAGCTTCGTTCAAGATGGAATCACCCTCAAATCTGGCATGATTTTTTGCTGTTAATCATCTTCATTTTATATGCTATACCAGCTTTCAGCGTTGTACATAACCAAGCAAACAGACACCTTCGCCGTATTTCTCACAATAGATCATGAGAATATTTGCCGTGATGCAAAAAAAGAATTATCATAGTATATATGCCACCGAATCAGATGAAACCAGAATTCATTCATTTAAGTAGTCAACATAGAAATATCCTGAAATGGTAATTACCGTTCCTTCCAGTTGAAAATGTAGAGTTCAAAACTTTATTCAATAACTTGAATCAAATGGAATAGCCTGAAAGAGTTTAAAATGGAACCTTATAAAGCAGAAAAATCCAAGGTTGCAGTTTTAGGATCATTATTTATCGGATTTTTTAGTTTCACAATTCTATCTTTATTGTTAACATGTGGAACGCTCCTTTTCTCTATCACACACATGGATTCTGACAACATGAGTACAAATTCTACTGTGCAGACGAATTATGGCAGCGAATCTTACTCTTCTCATCTCTCAATCCATGCAGATCAGATGATGCAGCATTCCGATAGTTTAATAAACAAATTGCATTCACTACCGTTTACAAACAACGTCATTATAATAGTCATATTAGTCACAACAGGCGTTTATATGTGCATTAGTATTTTAGGAATAGTGGGAGGAATCAAGCTATTGAAAATGTCGAAGGGGAGTCGGACATATGGTTTTGTACTCAGCGCTATATCAATAGTACTCTTTGGACCAATTGGGATCGTTGTGGGTATTATAGGTCTCTACATACTGCTGGATAATCGTACGATTGCCTACTTCGAAGCTCACAGATACGCTTAATTCGATGGGAATACACATTCACCACACTCTTTATTCGCTTCGATATGGATAACATTAAACCCCCTTGCATGCTTACACAAGGGGGTTTTAATGCAGTAAGACAAATATAACAGTAACAGCTATGCAGCTTTGTTAAGCATCAGCATTTCGGTATTTTGCGGTTCTTGAGGTGGATTTGCAGGCTTTGCGAAGAGATATCCCTGAATGAAATCTGTTCCTGCTTCCAGGCCTACTCTAAGCTGAGCCTCGGTCTCAACACCCTCCGTGATGACCTTTATCCCTAACTTCTTCGATAGGCTCACTATACTGTCTAGCTGCTTCCTGACAACGGCGTCATCGACTGCTTTAACGATGATGTCCCGATCTATCTTCACATAGTCTGGCTCAAGTTCACGAAGATACT
>JAJZFJ010000087.1 GCA_021805395.1 bacterium | reverse complement strand
AATAATGCAGATCTCACCTTCCCGTAACTTTGCCCATTCTCTCAGATGTCGTGAAATGGATAGGCGGGACTCTTTATCTGGCCTCACAAATTCGCAACTTCCGAACATTCTTTGAAGCACTACAAGATCAGGGTTTAGCTCATCCAATGGATTGGAGGAGACCAACGAAGCCTCTAACTCCTCCCACACTGCCAGCGGATACGCCCGCACGTGTAGACCGGGCCCAGTGGTGAGTACAAACTCTTCGCCTAGAATTTCCCGGAACCTCTGTGGCACAACCATTCTGCCTTTGTCATCAAGAGAGTGTTCATACCTGCCCCACATTCTTTTGGTAGGTGCGTTCAACGCCATAAGCTTGGTTCCAGTAGTTTGGTTGTCTGAATTACTCTATCAAAGGCAGGTTTTGGGTGAGATATCCACTGTGTTACTACTAAGTTACCCCAATCCCCCACATTCTGAGTGCATTGTACATCTTAGAGGACTCAATGTCAAGCATTTTTCTGTAAATAACACTTTTCTTCTAACATATCGAAAGTTTAGCTTGGTGGATTTCCAGAAAGGAAGTGGGTTATAGTGGTGGGAGCGCCAAGCATCGGTCTGTATCGAGATGAAAATTGCTAGAGATCACGACTTTGGAGCATGGGATATGACATTTCAAAACGGGTTCTGGATGTTTGCAAAATTGTGCATATTAACATATTGTTTATTCAGTAATTGTTGTCAGTACGCATTGTAAGGGGAATCATTGGGGTAGAAGATTTACGTAAGCTCATTAAGAGGGTAGAAACATACAGTGTAGCTCTGTAACTTTAGCGCAGTCTCACTTTAGGATTAGCTGCAATCTGGTTGGCATCTTTATAGCAAACAATTCCCGGATCATTACAAACCAGGATATTCACAAGAAAGCCATAGGATTCAATGATGTGCACGAGATCCCACATTCTCCGAATGAACTGACTGGAAGTAACGTGATACCAGAATCGATCTCTAGTTTTGATATGACGGCTTGATGGAACGACCAGATTCTTTTCAAACCAGTCAAGTTCCGGTGATAGCAGATCTTTCCAGAACTGGTCTACATCAGGATTTTCAAGCATATCATAAGCCACTCTAAAGAGACCAACAGGACGCTTGTATTTTTCAAAATGGTTAGCGCATTCAAAACGCATGTACTTGGGTTTGGAACGATTCATTGTGATAGTTCATCCTGTTAACACCTCAGAAACTGATGCCTCTTTAACTATGCTTAAGCACGTTTGTCAGACTTCCATCACAATGTCGATATTTATGTATCCTATGCTAAACGGTTCGAAACCTAATTCGCAAATATCCTATTTTCTCTGATTAGAATGTATGGACATTAAGAGGTCTGAATGAAAAAAGGTTGAGGACTAATAAGCCCTCAACCTTTAGTGGTGTACAAACTTTGTAATGCTTAATTTAAAGCAGTTCGTCGTCGCCGAATGAGCGCTACCCCGCCTGATAGCATTGAGCACATCATTAAGGAGATGGCACTGCTATTTTCAGGTACAGCAGGTGGTCCGCTTATCTGCATATTATCAGTAACCACGTAGAAACCAGTGAATGAAACCGAACCTATGAGAGTATCTGAATGCCAGCCATGCCAATCCATCAATCCATCGCCAGTTGAAGAGTGATTATAATTGAAAGTCTCTGTACCAATACTCTGTCCACTCACATTATACAGATCAACACTCACTTCTGAAGGTCCACCTTCGGTTCCGGCTCCCCAGTAGGCACCAAAATTGGACACACCGTTATTGAAATTGATCGTTGCAACATCATCAGAAACATCAAGACCTAATGCCTGGCTTCCATCTTCAGGGACTGCGTTACCGGATGTTCCTAATCCAAACGTAGCGGTAGTACTATTGAAGATCGCCATCGCTCCCTGTGCGTCAGAAATGCTTCCCTGTCCACTGAAAATGGATGTATTTTGTGCTAGAGCGGAAAAACTTCCAGTAACGCGACTGTTAGGAAACGATTCAAAGCTCTCAGAGTACTGACCTGTGAATGGACTTATTGAGGTAATCTGAGCATGAACTGGAGTAGAAGTTGATACGATTCCAACCCCTGCCAGTATGGTGGCATTTAGCAGAACATGTGTAAATCTATGGTTTCGAATCATTGCGAAATGGCCTTTACGGTACAGTTAGCCATTTGAGCTAACACAGTACTTATATTATTTGATGAATTGTATTAAATAAAGTGCATATATTGAACAGCAAATTTACTAGTATTTTGTAAATCCTCGTATAAGTGCGATGTTAACGATAATATTTTTTACATTATTGAATCAATTTTATATTTTGACATTGCATATTAACTTACAAATTCTGATATTTCTCATTTTTTAAATATAATTAATACAAATTTAATTATTTTGCTGGCTTTTGTGCCATACTGCAATTGGGGAGTACGTAGAGTATCAAGCTTTAAAATGATTCTACACTACGGAAATTTGCTCGGATATTGCAAATCCTCTGAAGAAGGAAATGAACATGATGACCAGATGGCATGAGAAAATCGAGCAGAATAAGCTTATGAAGAAAGATGAAGGCCGATTTGCAAAAGTAAAGTATTTGTTGACCCGTCTGGGTACATTCATAAAGCTCACAACGAATCCAGTAAATATTTTTATTGAAATACTGTTGATGCTTACGACTGGTCTAGTTTTTACCTCCACTTGGTTTCATCTACTCCTTTTTATGACAGCTTCAGTCACATGCATTTTTGGCACTCAAAAGGCACTCTTTGAAGTGATCAAGTATCAGGTTAGAAAAGCGCTATTCAAAGCCAATCTCGAGTGTAGCTCTGCAGATTTAAGCGACCAGATTGAAGTGTTACGATTACTTGATGGGTACGAGAGTCTCTTCAGAATTCATTCTTGCGGAATTGGAAACACACAATGGAAAGAAGATTGCTCAATAGAGATGAGTAAGGCTGCTGAAGATGTAATCATTAAATATTGCTCTCTTCCTGAGCCCGATAAGTTTTCAACTTCTAATCTCAAGCATTACATTTTCATGACCCGTGTTGTGCCTGCTTTGTATACCAATAATCAGTTGTCGGAACAATCTGAATTCGCGAATTCCATCCACACTTCAGCTGGAGATAATAAATATAGGTCAATTCAGAAGTTCTTCCGAAGGAATAATTCAAAGTTACAATCACTTCCATTACAAAAGGAAAGTGAAGTGAATGATTCCAATGCAACAATGAGCATTATGCCCAATTCCAAACTGTTTAAATTACATTTTTTAATTTCGAGGATTAATTTGCGTTTATTGCAGTTAATTATATATTTATTACTAACAATCCCCATTTTAAATTTGATTATTTATGGTGCTCATATAAGGACATCATTAGCTGAATACATATTGTTTAGTTGTGCAGTGATTTTTATTATTACAGGGTTGCTGCTAACACTGGGAATAATCATAAAGAGTTTCATGTCTAAATCCAGAATTTCTCAAATCGTGATGAAGTACGCTTTAACCAACCAGGAATCTAAGTTGGGAGTATTACTTGAGCAAGTCGATAACCATAAAGAATATGTCAATTACCCCTTGTTGGATCACCTCAAATCATCTACAATTATGCTTCTTGCTCAGCTAACTGATGAATCCACTATTAATCTTACACACTCCCAGAGAAGAATTTTGGAACGGATGCTCGCAAAAGACAGATATGTCAGCAGTATCTCATATCCTAAAATGTCCAATTTTACGATGGTCACATCAGACGGTCCACTCAAACTCACGCACTATGCAGCGCATGCATTAGGTTATTTAGGCGATAAAAGTTCGTTAGCAGTATTGAAGAGGATTGTCAAACGCACAAAAGATATCACGTTGCAGCAGATCGGCTCTGCTGCAATTGAGCGTCTGGATCAAAAGCTTAAGGTAAGTGATAGTTACTTGCTGCGGTCCTCTCAAATCTCAAACTGTACAAGAGATCTTCTCAGTATTAGCATGCCACAGGGTGACTCAGATGAAGAAAAGCAGACGCTGAATAACCAGACCATTGAGCCGTAACTCAACATGTTCCTAAGTGAATATTCATGGTATTTCCATTGTGGGAAGAGTGAGATATGTAATAATATCTACTCTTATTCATTTTAATCACACGTTTTAATGTTTCTCTTTAACAGGAGGTTCATTGTAACAAGGACTCTCATGGACACAAGCAAGCTATCTCGAAGGGAGCTTCTGGCAGCTGCCAGCTCCGCACTCACAATCCCAGCACTCGCACCTGCCACTGAGGCTAATGCCCCTGAGGAGGCATCGGTTCCTCTTATGATTATGCTTAAGAAAGAGCTAAGCGGCAGAGCGTTTGAGGGACTGGGCGCAGTGAGCGGCGGTGGCAACACCAGCCGGCTTTTGCCAGACTACCCTGAGCCCCAGCGCAGTGAGATCCTTGACTACCTTTTCCGACCCGGATTTGCTGCCTCCCTCAGTGCTCTGAAAGTAGAGGTGGGTGGTGATATCAACTCCACGGAGGGATCTGAGCCAAGCCACATGCACACCTCCACGGATGAAAACTATACCAGAGGTTTTGAATGGTGGCTAATGGTGGAAGCAAAGAAGCGTAACCATAACATTTCCCTGGATTGCCTTGCATGGGGAGCACCAGGCTGGATAGGGGGTGGTAACTACTGGTCAAGCGACATGATGGACTACTACATTAAGTTCATCCTGGCAGCCAGAAGGGTGTACGGACTTGAGATTTCCAGCGTGGGTGGAAAGAATGAAAGCGGCTATAACACCGAATGGTATATCAACTTCCGCAAAGCTCTCAACACCGCAGGTCTCGAGAAGGTGAGGCTGGTAGCTTCTGACGACTGGGGGCCACCATGGCTTAACATCGCAAAGGAAGCTGTATCAAATCCTGCTCTCGCTGAAGCGATTGATGTCTTCGGCGGGCATGTAACCTGGAGTGAGAAACCAGCAATTGCGTCGGAAGCTATTCTTAATCTCAACAAGCCTCTATGGGATACAGAACTTCATAACTACTATCCCGGTTTCCAGGCTCTCATCCAGCTCATTCATGCCTTTAATCTGAATTATATCCTCACAAAAATAACAAAGAGCCTTGTCTGGAACCTTATCTGGTCTTATTACACGGTTTCATCCTATCCTGATGTAGGCATGATTCGTGCGCACTCCCCCTGGAGCGGCCATTATGAGCTGCTGCCAGTAGTGTGGGGATATGCACACATCAACCAGTTTGTTCAGCCAGGCTGGATCTTCCTGGAGGGTAGCGCAAACGGTTATCTGCCTTCAGGTGGTACCTACACAACTCTCTGTTCCCCTAATTACAAAGAGTTTACATTGCTAATTGAGACAAGTGGCGCTGTCAGCGTACAGTCGGTACATTTGCACACGGGAGAAGCTTTCGCAGCACAGAGCCTGCATGTATGGCAAAGCAATGAATCTTCGCAGTTCGATAAGATGGCTGATCTCCATTCAGTAGGAGGGGTATTCACACTGAATCTGTCACCTGATACGGTCTACTCATTCACTACAACCACAGGGCAGCGAAAGGGATCCCATCCCGAACCGCCAGCGGATCACCCTCTCGCTCTACCGTACTCCGATGACTACCAGAGCTATCTGATTAGCAGGCAGGCACGCTACCACTTCGATTACGAAGGCGCATTCGAGATAGCCAGGAAGACAGTAGGCGAGGGCAAATGTCTGAGACAGGCTGCCATCAAGTCTGCTATGGGCTGGGGTGGGGCATACATGCCTCTAACGTTCCTGGGAAGTACAGAGTGGAAGGATTACAGCATATCAGTGGAAGCTTACATTGAGGGTGAGGGCGCTGTCTCCCTGCATGGGCGGATTGGAACCATACCCGGCGGAAATGACACCGACCCTCCTGGATACACGTTCCGTATCCACTCTACAGGGGACTGGGAACTGTTATGCTTCAAGACCAAAATCGCTTCGGGCAGTGCTTCTTTTGCTGCAGATAAATGGCACACTCTGGAGATGGGCTTTTCAGGCAGTACCATAACTGTATTTGTGGATGGCTCAAAGATCACCTCTATCACCAATACAGGGTACTCTGCAGGACTTGCTGGTATGGGGACCGGTTGGAACTTCGCACAGTTTTGCAACCTGAAGATACACCCAGTGTAAGCATTTATCGAAAGCACATCATATTTGAACACTGCAATAGATTTCATTAGGGCTATCGTACAAGATCTCCATCCCGAGTTGAGGTTTGAAGCAGCTATTGTGAGGATAGAGGTATTCATGCACAAAGCAATAGATACCGTATATGTTGATCAGCTGCACTTCGTTCGGTCCTACACACGCTTGCAAAACGAATGAGGCAGCGTGACAATCTTGCTGTGTGTTATTCTTTCAGGTTCTTCGCCATATATCACCAGTTCAAAGTGCAGTAAATTTAAGGCGCTCGGTGTAGAGATAGACCTGTTGCGATAGAAATTATTCCCAGCCTAAATCAACCAGTTTAGTACCAATTTTCATTTATGATGAGGATTAATAATATACTAAGATTGTCACCCTAAATGTTCTAAAAAAGGTGATATCGATTTAAGGGTAGTGAAAAAGGTGTTGCAATATTTCAATAAAAAGCATATTCCGATAGCGTTAGCACTCTTTATGATTGGTTCTGTCTTACTGATTGCAGCTCGAAAGTACAATACTATCAGATTGCATAAAGTTAATATTAAATTAGAGCAAGCTATTATGGCTGGAAAATATCATGCGGCAAAGTACTATTTAAATCATGGAGTAGATCCCAATTTCCACAACAGTTATTATCCGCCGCCCATAATAAATGCTATTCAGCAGAATTCCATACCGATTGTAACACTGCTACTTCATCATGGAGCCAATGTAAATGAACCGCAACCAGTATCAGATTTTTCTCCTCTTCAGATAGCGATATTCGCAAAGAGTCATAAAACATCTATCAATCTGGTGAGAGTGTTGCTTGCTAGCCATGCAAATGTCTTTTATCGTAATATTGCCGGAGACGACGCTCTCATGAGTTGTGCATTTTCGGGATCTATTTCTGCTTTTAAAATGATCTATGCTCTTGATCCAAACTTGGCAGACAAGGATACCGCAGGTGACTCTCTCTTACTGGAGGCCGTAATGGGTGCCCATTTCAGAATGGTTACATACCTGTTACATTTAGGTTTGAATGTGAATACCACAGATAAGACAGGTGAAACGGCATTGCTTTTTGCCACTCAAAGAACCCATTATCCTATAGTAAAATTACTTATCACGTCGGGTGCTAAGGTAAATGTGACTGATAGTGCTGGCGATTCCCCTCTGCTAAATGCCATTCAACTGTGCAGTCGTTCATCGCCTTCCAGAACAATCTATCCTGGTAAACACGCACGTGGCAGTAGCAAGACGAGGTTCAATCATACTGATAATAGATCTTCCGTTTCCGGGGGTAAAGACATAACTTTGTTATTGAAATACGGGGCACAAACAAATTATACAGGCGTCACTAAAATCACTCCACTTATGATGGCATGTGAAGAGGGTAATCCCTATCTCGTCTCTGAGTTGCTTACTCATAATGCCAAGGTAAATGTTGAGGACAAAAATCATACAACGCCTTTGATTTATGCTGCGCTAAGCCCTAAATTGAGAAACGTTCCCTTAACTTACTCTCTCCACTGTATAGAACTACTCTTAGCAAGACATGCAGATGTTAACGTCCAGTCTTATCAGGGAGATACAGCTCTATCAGCAGCACTACAAACAAAAAATGTAGAAGCGGTAAAACTACTCATTGCTCAAGGAGCCAACACTAAACTTCGGGTTGCTCATGGGACTACCCTCCTGCAATATGCTTGCCAGAGCGGTTCACTGGAGTTAGTAGAGCTGTTTTTGAAACATAATCAGGATGTGAACACTCACAACGATTATGGCGTAACTCCTCTTATGAACGCTATAATGGCTAACTCATATTCGATAGTAAAACTACTGTTGCAAAAAGGTGCTGCTGTAAATGCGAGAGATAAATCGGGAAATACCCCTATATTCTTTGCTATTGACAGAAAATCCCAAACTAAAGGGAAGACAACAGTGCTATCTGCATCGAAGGCTAAGGAAGAACATAGCATATTGCGACTGTTAATTCGTCGGGGAGCTATTGTGAATATTCAGAATGATACTAATCAGTCCCCACTCATGCTTGCAATCTCTAAAGGTTCATTAGAGAGGGTAAAACTCCTCTTGAAAGCTGGAGCAATAGTCAACATTAGCGATAGGTTTGGGAATACGCCATTAACTTTGGCATTAAAAAGAGGCAACCCGCAAATAGTTCAATTGCTCGAGAAATATGAACGGTGAGTAATCAGAGATTTTGCGGCAGGCATTCACGTCTCTCACTTGTTTGGCGTCACTTATTCTATATTGCTGAGGCGAAGAGCTGAGCAACACTCGCGTGATCCTTGTCAGCAAGTTATATGCGTAATGGAACCTGGTTACTATAAATTCTGTTATGTGACGGTTTTTTCAGGCCTGCATGTTGTCATCATGCCAGATGTGACTCATACATTATTGTGTGTTTATCATCGGAACTGCTCTTTTCCACCATCAGGATAATAATATCCAGGCTGGTATCCTCACCTTATCCTCAAAGAAGACATCTCTCCCGCAGAGAGCATAGTGAGATTTACCAATACATCTTTTGATGAGTTTAATAACTTAGTAGTTATCCTGCATGGAAAAATCTGGTTGCTTCCCCTGCTTAACCTCTGTGATCCAGTGTTGTAAAGGATTGGGTCCAGCGTTCCAGAATGTAGAACACTCCTTAAGGAACTGAAGGACAACAGCTTTCTGACCATTTCGCAGCAGTTGTTCGGCGAGCATCATATTTGGCCCAAAGCTGTCTAATGGTGCTGAGCCTGACGTTTGACCTGATTTAAGAAGAAAGTGGTCTGCAGCAGAAATGTTTTTATTACGGAGGGCAACCAAACCTTGCATCATATAGGAATGGTAGATAACATCATTGTGTGAAATTGGGTCCCATGAGGGAATATACTTATTCACCATCAGCGCATATTCATTGGCAAGCGGATAATTTTGAGAATAGTACGCATCCATCATAAGCTGATCAATGACATCAAGTTTGTCCTCGTTGCTTTTAGCCAGATTGAATGACATCTGAGCATATTTCAAAGCATGTTTTGCAACGTTGGCATTGGCTACTGATGGTCCACTTTCTGGATTGACATTATACTGAATAATTCGTGCGATATCTAATGGCCACTTGTGGTTAGAGGGCTGCAGCTGCATCAGCTTTTTATATATTGCAATTGATCTGGAAGCATCATTCAGTTGTAAACAGCTGGCTGCATTAGCCATTACTTTAATGTTTCGAGGGTATTTCAGGAGCTGTTTGTTCCATAATGCTTCCTGTGCGTGGGAAGGCGGCACAAATTCAGGATCGTGAAATATGGGTGCAGCAGGATAGTGCTTGATGAGCCACAATGCATATTTATTGGTATTGTTCTGCTGTTTGTCACCATAGTAGGCAGCTAATAGAACGTGATCCTTGAATGATGTTGGTCTTTTCTTAAGATCCTCAATTGTACGATTAACTTCACGAGGATTCATGTTCAAGCCCTGCATCTGCAATGAAGTATCTTCGAGGTCTGCGAATTGGTTATAGATAACATCTTTTACTGAAGTGTATACTAACCCAATCACTGCAATAAAACATAGTATCGGTATCACTTTTTTCATTGTTGTAATCGCTTTGACTACAGAAAGTTGGCTTCTAATACTTACGAAAGGACAGATTTCATGTCTGGCTACTATTTCGCAAATTAGCGTAATCTGATTGACTTCGGTAGTTGCTTCTATCGGAAATTTTTACTTCACTATAAATAATATTGCATATTTACTGAGTAAATCGTACCGTTGCATCACAGCTATGTAGTATTGCGAGGAATGTCAAACCAATCCAGTCATATAACAGAATGAGAGAAAGGCAGATTACTCGTATGGTGGAAGAGGGAGCATCCAATTCGGATTATTAAAAGGTACTCAACCAAGTTGCAGTGATCTGAAATGAGTTAATGGATTATGGGAGGAATAATTCTGTTGCGTTTATATATATCTATGTATAATGCGAAGCTGCTGATTAACTGTCTGTAACATTCAGGAAAGAGAGGCTAGAAATTAATTATGTGTGGCAGATTTCTTCTATATCACCAAAAGAGTGAGATAGTGGCACGATTTAAGGCTGCTGTTGCACCTTCATCCCAGCTGGAGTTTGTACCAAGATATAACATTGCTCCCACTCAAAATGTTCTTACAGTGCAGGAGGATGGCGAGCGGTATATGGAGACCATGCTGTGGGGAATGCACCTTCCATGGATGAAAGAGACAAACAGGTCACTCATTAATGTGCGTGCTGAAACCCTGGTCGAAAAACCATTTTTCAGGAAAATGCTTGAGCATAACAGATGCATTCTTCCGGCAAGTGGTTTTTATGAGTGGAAGAGTGATGGAAAGAAAAAGACACCTATCTTTTTTCACCCGGCTGATGATGGGATAGTGGGAATAGGTGGTGTATGGAGTGAATATGAATCGCCAGAAGGAGTGAAAGTGAGATCATGTGCAATCATCACCACTGAACCCAATGAACTGGTTGGAGAGGTGCATAACCGCATGCCTCTTGTTTTGTCGAGGGAAGGTGAGGATCTGTGGCTGAACCCATCTACACCGCTCGCTACCCTACAAACTTTGCTTGTTCCCGCTCCATCATCCCTGTTCGAAGCTCGCGAGGTGAACGACACTGTGAACAAAACAAACCACGATTCGCCTGATTGTATCGTACAGCGTAAGTCAAAACCAGAGTCCCTGAACTTATGGTAAGATAAGCCTAATTCGCTGGCATGATGATCAAAAAGCGGCAGCACAAAGATGCACATAAGCACTGACGGGCAATTAGTACAGGAGGATTTCAGAATTATGACCCCAATAGATCAGTTTCCAGACTATCTGGTATGGGCAAACAAACGGTGTTTAGAGATGGTGAGCAGTGTTGAATGCCCTGAAGCCGAGACGATTTTGAAGCATATTCTGGATGCTGAAGCTATATGGGCACATCGTATTAAAGGGGAGTCGTATGTGCGCTCCGAAGACCCACCGGATATCAAAAGCTTTAGCGGCAGAATCGAAGAGAATGCTGCACTATATGCGTCCATAATCTCTATATGCGCGCATGATAGGATAATTAGCTATCAAAACCTGTCTGGAGTACCTTTTGATTCTAAGCTCTCCGATATCATTCTGCAAGTCTGCTTCCATGGCGCCTACCATCGTGGACAGATCTTTCAGTGTATCAAACAGAAAGGTGGTGAGGAGCTTGATACCGATTACATCCTGTTCACACGCAGTCAGTCTACATAACACAATATCCATGATTAAATTAACTGGTAGTAGCAAAACTCCGGCTGTGATGTCTGGCAAAGTTTCTAAAAAGGTGATTTGCTTTTGTCATATTGTAAACTGTGTTGAGAATCGTCTGTTTTGAAAGCAAATTTTAGTGACCATTCTGCGAATGAGCGTACGTTTCTAGCCTGGATTCGTACCGGCATAGCTGTGATGGCTTTCGGCTTCCTGGTGGAGAAATTCACTCTATTCCTCCACTATATTGGCCATGCCCTGCATGAAAAGCAGATTCCTGCCAACAAGGCTACCAGTATCCTGGGACTTTCATTTATCCTGCTGGGTGCCAGTATGATTGCGATGGCAACAGTTAAGTTTGTTCGATATGAGAAAGAGATAGACAGTGTGGAAGTCTCAAACAGATCGTTCTTTTATACGGATATTGCAATCGGTTCCCTGATAGCCCTTGCTGGTTTTTTCCTGGTTTTCTACCTCGGGTTGCATCTCACATTTTAATTTATGATCAGCGTAATCCTATAAAAACTGAAGCATGCGGTGGGTCTGCGGGATGACGCGCACATCAGATATCTGTGAGGATGCGAGGGCATGCAGTTCCAGCATTCGGGCAGGTGTAACTGTTTTCGCTTCCTTGCCAAAAGGGGTGACAGGCTGCAGGATGAGGGGAATCGACTTATCCACGCATCGTATCAGTTCTGCCGCAAGTAGAAGCTCAGAATCGGTTGTGGAGGGGGTAATGACCAGCTTAACATAGACATTCGTGCTTCTTGCTATACTCAGAAATTTACTGTGTTTATCCCAGGTATCTTCAGGAGACAGTCCGGTAGCTGAAGGAGCCTTGATATCCATTGAGACCGTATGGATATCGTGTACCACACGACCAAGATGATCAGCCAGCAGCCCGTTGGTTTCAAGGCAGACTGGCAGTCCGATTGACTTCATTTCAGGCAGCCACTCCTGTAGAAACTTAACTTGCAGCAGCGGCTCTCCGCCAGTAACTGAGAGGGAGTGATGGGGGGAAGACAGATAGCTATGAACAAGACTGGTTAATGTTTCACAGGAGATAGGGTTCTCTACAAGCTTGAAGTTCCAGGAGCCTGGAGGGTCTTCCACCCTGCAGGAAGAAGGCAGCGGTGATTCTTTAAGCGTTTCCGGGCTGTCGCAGTAACTGCATCGAATGTTGCATCCATAGGTTCTTACAAAAACCTGTCGCTGCCCTACATAGATACCTTCCCCCTGTATGGAGGAAAATATCTCAACTAGTCTTGCATCTGCCATAAAGCCCGGCTAAATTCGTTTTTCTGCAACTCTAATGCGATTCTGTGCCCGCGTAGCTTTTGCTTTCAGCTCCGCAATGGTGTAGGGATCTATCGTGGTGGCAATCTGCTGTTCAGCACTTTGCAGTGAGCGTCGGGCACGTTCAAGGTCTATATCCCCTGAAAGTTCCGCCGTATCAGCAAGGATAGTGACTTTCTCCCTAGTAATCTGGAGAAAACCTCCACTGGTTGCAAACAGCTCCTGTGTACCGCCAGCGAGATTCACCTTGATGACACCGGGAGCAAGTGCCGTTAGGAGAGGCGCATGGCCTGCTGTGATCCCAAGAACACCTTCACTGCCAGGCGCCACAACGAATGACGCCTGGTCTGCGAACATAATCCTGTCTGGTGTAACCACCTCTAGAGGAAAGTTGGACATAGTGCTATTCCCTAAGAACCCATCGTCCGGGCTTTTTCGATGGCTTCTTCAATTGAACCAACGTTGTAGAAAGCCTGCTCAGGGAGATCATCGTGCTTGCCTTCAATTACCTCTTTAAACGAGCGCACTGTGTCTTTTAATGGCACATACTTTCCAGGTATTCCAGTGAACTGCTCAGCAACGTGGAATGGCTGGGAAAGGAAGCGCTCAATACGGCGTGCCCTTGCAACTATCTGCCTGTCATCGTCTGACAGCTCATCAATTCCAAGGATTGCAATGATGTCCTGAAGCTCTTTGTAGCGCTGCATAATCTGCTGAACACCGCTGGCTACAGCATAGTGCTCTTCACCCACAACATCTGGCTGAAGGATACGGGAAGAGGAAGCTAAAGGATCAACAGCGGGATAGATTCCTTTTTCTGCAACACGGCGCTCCAGGTAGACATAAGCGTCAAGGTGTGCAAATGTTGTAGCAGGCGCGGGGTCTGTTGGGTCGTCGGCAGGCACATAGATGGCCTGAACAGAGGTGACGGATCCTTTTTTCGTTGATGTAATCCTCTCCTGAAGCTGCCCCATCTCAGTCGCAAGGGTAGGCTGGTATCCCACAGCACTTGGGATTCTTCCCAAAAGTGCGGAAACCTCTGCACCTGCCTGAACAAATCGGAAGATGTTATCGATGAAGAGAAGCACATCCTGACCCTCTTCTTCTCTGAAGTATTCAGCGATTGTGAGGGCGGAAAGTGCAACACGAAGTCTGGCACCTGGCGGCTCGTTCATCTGCCCAAAGACCATGGCGGTTTTGGACATAACTCCAGATTCGGTCATTTCAAGCCACAGGTCGTTTCCTTCGCGTGTTCGTTCACCAACTCCAGCAAAAACGGAAAAACCTCCGTGCTCAGTTGCGATATTGGTAATCAGTTCCTGGATGAGAACGGTTTTACCAAGACCTGCACCACCGAATAGCCCAATCTTTCCTCCGCGAAGGAAGGGAGTGAGGAGATCTACAACCTTTAGGCCGGTCTCAAGAACTTCCTGTGCACTGCTCTGTTCGGCAAATGTGGGCGGTGGTCTGTGAATGCCCCACCGGGACTCTGAAGCTACGGGACCACGCTCATCCACTGGATCACCAAGCAGGTTAAACACTCTGCCAAGGGTCTCGCGACCAACTGGCACCGTAATTGGTCCACCTGTATCTGTTGCTTCCATACCACGTACCAAACCATCTGTGGTGGACATTGCGATACAACGAACCACATCGTTACCCAAATGTTGTGCGACCTCTAAGGTGAGATTGATGTGTTTTTCGGAATTAATAATAGTGACTGCATTGTTGATGACCGGGAGATTGCCGGGATCAAACCCAAGGTCCACAACTGGGCCTTGTACCTGCACCACATGTCCTGTTGCCATGCTAAGCGTAGCTCCTCTGCAATATGCCCCCCAATGCTGCAATGAGCCTGAGGAGTAAAAAAATATATCAAATAGGTATTGTGAAAACTTTCACGTTATTGTAGCAGTTTGAGTACCGCTTCTGTCAAGCTGTCACCTCCGTTGGCTGCTTTTAGATAGCGGGTAAGTCTGTCTGACAATGCTGGATGCCCATCCCCATGCTTACAGCTGCTCTCATCAGAACAGCTTAGTGGGTCCTGGAATTTTCACTGAGTAACTGTTAAACACGAAAAGAGGGCATATTCCTGAAGTTAGAATTGGGGTATATCCTCATACTGCCTGGATTTCACCCTCCAATTCCTGTTATCAAGGCTTGATTCTTTAGACAGCCACTTAGAATTGTGGTTATGGCGTAAGTGGCTGTCTACTGGTTAGAGATTTGCCTGTTCTAACTCACAAGCAGAGCTTCTCCCAGAAAGGCTCCTAGTTCAGCATCGGTATGGCGGTCTACCCACTTGCCGAAAGATTCGTTCTCTTCACTATCATTCTTGTAGTTGCGCAGTAAACCTTCCAGAGCGAACTTCACCTTTTCGGCGGGCACTTTGCGCTGGATAGGGCGTACAAACTTAGCATCCTCGCCCAACCTTCCACCGAGACAGATGTCGTATGCTTCTATCTGGGAGCCATCAGGCTGCCTGGCAAGGCATCCCTGCAATCCGATATCGCCAATGTGGTGCTGTCCGCATGAATTGGGGCATCCGTTTAAATGTATCCTTATGGGATTTGTGTACTCCACACTCTTTTCAAGATGACTGATAACTTCTCGAAGTCTACCCTTTGTTTCAGTGATTGCCAGGTTACAGAACTCGTTACCAGTACAGGAGACAGCACCTTTATGGAACTGTGATACTTCCCATTCAAATCCAGCATTTCGAATGGCTGCCATTGCTTCTTCCAGTTTGTCTGCCGGAATATTCGGGAACAGGAAGTTCTGCTGATTGGTGGTTCGTACCTCATTCTCACAGTATGTATCGATGATACGCGCTACCTCTTCCAGCTGGTCACCAGTAACTCTGCCGGTGATTACGGAAGTACCCAGCCAGAATTTTCCATCCTGTTTTTGTGCATGTAATCCCAGGTGATCCTGAAGAACTGTTCCTTTTGGATCAGCCATTGGAAGAGCTGTGTCCGGTGTCCAGCCTAAACGTTTAACAAGCACTTCCTGAAATTTTTCTGCGCCCCAATCCTGTACAAGGAATTTAAGGCGTGCATGATTTCTCCGGTTACGATACCCCTCATCTCTAAATATCTCTGTAACAGCTATTACCACATCCAGAATCTGCTCTGGCTTCAGGAGGAGGCTGAGCTTCTTGGCGAAGTGGGGCTGGGTAGATAGTCCGCCTCCCACTCTCACCGCGAACCGGACTTCCCTGCCATATCGTACTGCCTGAATAGCCAGGTCGTTTATCTCTGGCTGGTTACAGTGAATTGGACAGCCTGAGATGGAAACCTTGTACTTCCTTGGCAGATCGGAATAGTCTTTATTACCTACAAAGTATTTGGCAATTTCAGCAATAATTGGACGGGTGTCGTAAATTTCATCAGGGTCGATTCCTGCTACAGAACACCCGCAGATATTACGCATAATATCACCACAAGCACCAGCAGTAGAGAGGCCAACACTATTGAACAGATCGATTATCACAGGGATATCCTGGATTGTGAGCCAGTGGAATTGAAAGTTCTGACGTGTTGTGATGTCTGCTATGTTATTTCCATAGGTTTTTGATACATGAGCTACAGCTCTAAGCTGCTCAGAGTTCAACACACCCCCAGGAATTCTAACTCGCATCATAAAATGACCATTCTTTGGCTGCTGTTCGTAAACACCATACCATCGAAATAGTGCCATGTCTTCGGGCACGATTGCATCGAAACCTTCCACAGCATAGCGCCTTATGTCCGGAAGTACATCCAGTCCATCCTTGGCCTTTTTAATTGCCTCCATATCTGCTTTTGCCATCTCTAAATATCCTTTAAGCTTTCATTGCTCTAATCAATACTTCTGCAACTTCTGGTCTGGTGAACTCAACAGGAGGAATCTGACCAGCTTTGAGCATCTCTCTAACTTTTGTTCCCGACAGCATTACCCTGTCTTCAGCACCATGTGGGCAGCTCTTTGTGGAAGCCATGCTTCCACACTTGCTGCACCAGAAGGTGTGCTCAAACTTAAGCGGCACAATTCCAATCTCCTCAGGTGTGAATGAATTAAAGATCTCCTGAGCATCATAGGTGCCGTAATAGTTACCAACACCCGCATGGTCCCTGCCTACAATGAAATGTGTGCAGCCATAGTTCTTTCGAATTAGCGCATGAAAAATAGCTTCCCTCGGGCCAGCATATCGCATGGCTGCAGGGTTCACTGCAAGCAGAGTTCGGTTCATTGGGTAGTAGTTATCTAACAGAACTTTATAGCAGTCCATTCTCACATCGGCAGGAATGTCATCCCCCTTGGTCTCACCAACAAGAGGATGCAGTAACAGACCATCCACCATTTCCAGTGCTACTTTTTGAAGATACTCATGTGCTCTATGAACAGGGTTTCGCGTTTGGAAACCAACTACCGTCTTCCAGTTTCTCTCTGCAAATACCGCTCTTGTTTGTGAAGGAGTGAGGTAGTATTCTTTGAAATCGTTATGTGCGGGAAGTTGAATGACATCAACTTCACCTCCCACTAACAGCTCAGGAGTGGTATACAGAGCTGCAACTCCAGGATGAGCCTCCTCTGTAGTGCCATACACCTTTGCTGCCTCATGCTCTTTATCCCATCCAAATATCTGCCGCACATGCAGGATTGCAAGTATATCTCCACTGTCGGAAACCAGTGCTGCCTCACCATCCACCTTTAGAGTTTCAGCAAGCTCCTTTGAAACTCCCAGGGTAACAGGGATTGACCAGGGAAGACCATTTGCCAGGCGCATGTTGTTAACTACACTGATGTAGTCTGCTTCGGTCATGAAGCCGCTTAGCGGACTAACTGCTCCAGTTGCAATCAGTTCCAGATCACTAATCTGTCTGGCGTTTAACGTTATTTTAGGAAGCTCTTTAGCTTTGTTTAATGCGGCAGCCTTATCGGCTTCCTTCACAAAACGGTCTATTAATTTTCCACCATGTGGGGCGATTGTTTCCGATAAATGCGTACCCATTCAGCACTCCTTAATAATGTTGACTAATTTGGTCTGTATAATCAGGTATTTCATTGTACCCCTCATCAGGAAGGATGTCAACCTGATACTAGTGAGAGAATTTATAACACGTGCCAAGTTATGCAGCTCCGTAAATCATGCTTTTCGTATGATAGAGGCGAAAGTATGACGTGTCTAGTTTACCTGACAAGAAGAAATGATGAGGCTTTTGGAAGGTGAATCTGTACGCATTTTCCCCTACTGCGGATTTTGGCATATCCGACACGCCGTAAGGGAATTACTACCGGTACTTCTATCAGACTGTATGACTGTTCCACCTTTGAATGGGCTGTAGATAGTGTTTTAGGAGTACTTGGCTGTCTGAAAAAGTTGTAAGTGGTTCCGATTAACAGTTACATCGTTATGTGATGTGATGAGAAATAAGTGATTTTAGAATCAACGAGAGATCGCAGGGTAATCCTGTGCATCGCTTTGCAGGATGTTTGTATCTGTAGCTATGTGTTGTCTGCGGAGTTATCTGCTCTGTAACGTGTCATGAGAGAGAGTGAATCTGCTGTCTGTCAGCCTTTAACCAGTATGTTCTGAAGGGCGGACTGTAAGGAAGCATATTTAAACTGAAACCCTTTTGCCAGAGCTACCCCTGGCATTGCTCTCTGTCCGGTCAGCAGGGAATCTGCAAACTCACCGAGAATGGTATGCAGTGCAAAGGAAGGCATTGGCAAAAGTGCAGGCCGGTGAAGAACAGATGCTAGGGTCTGGGTGAATTCACGATTCCTTACAGGGTGGGGAGCAGTTGCGTTACATGCTCCTGAAATTTCCAGATTTTTGGAAGCAGCATCACAAAACAGTGCCACCAGATCATCCACATGTATCCAGCTCATCCACTGCATTCCATTCCCTAACGGACCTCCTAATCCGCATGCCCACGGATTGAAGGGAAGTGAGAAAGGGTGCAGCATGGCAGGAAGTGCACCACCATCCTTGCCAAGAACTATGCCGATACGCATGATGGTGACATCCACACCGCGCTGAATTGCAGCGTTCGCCTCCTGTTCCCATTGCATGCATACTTCAGCAAGAAAACCTTTGCCCGGTGCAGCATCTTCCATAAGAATTGAATCGTCTCTTGCGCCATAGTATCCAATGGCGCTTGCAGAGATCAGCCTGCCACCCTGCATCGCACTCACTACCTGATGAGTCGTATGGATGCGGGATGCACGTATGCGCTCTTTCACTTCAGGCGTCCACCGTTTGGCTGCAACGCTTTCCCCTGCCAGATGGATAACAACCTGCGCAGACGCGATCGCCTGTCTCCAGCCGTCGTCCAGCTCCCCCCAAACCAGCATTTTTACGCCAGGCGGCATGCTTTTTCGGTTATTCATGGGATGACGTGAAAGTCCAGTAACAATATTTCCTTCATTCACAAGGGAAGCGCATATTTTGCGGCCAAGATAGCCTGTTGCGCCTGTGACGACTATTGTTTGGGCTAATTCACGCATGGGCATCAGCGGGCGCGTAGGAGGGTTGGTACTGCATAAATAATAAACTCCATGGTAGAAATTACACTGCCCACAAGACCTATAAAAATGGATGCCACCGCACGGTTTTCGCCTTTCAGGTATGGCGATCCCTTAATCCATCTCCGTGCCGCAATTGCTCGTCCGATTGCAATTGGACCAAGAACGATGCCTGTAAATGTTGGTATCAGGCTGAGCACAGCGATGATGAGTGCCTGGTTGGCCTCTGGGCATTCCACCGGCTCAAATGTGTAGTAGCTCACTTCTTCCTTTTTGTCCGTTACTCCCTGTGTGGCAGCGCGGCGCCTAGTTTTCGGTCGATTATTCACCCTCGACGACACTAGAGCCGTCTCTTCTTCTGGAAGAGATGCAAGCCGCCGTTTCCATTTTCTGAGTACAGAGGCAGCCTGAGGATATGTGGGATGCAGTTTCACTGCTCTTTCCACCGATGCCACAGCCTCTTCCAGTTTCTCCATTCGTTCCAGGGCAATTCCAAGATTGTAATGTGCCTGTGCACTTTCCGGATTTAATACAATTGCACAGTTCAGCATCTCTACAGCTTTAGCATCCTGTTTCAGTGAATAGTAAGCCCCGCCAAGTACCAGATGGGCATAAAAATCATCAGGGTTAGAGACACATGCCGACTCCAGCAAGGGTAGGGCAGTACCAATATCACCCCTCCGCATTGCATCTATACCCTCATCCCGTTGTGGATTATAAGATGGCATATCAGTATCTCATCTAAGTTTCACCACACGCTCTTCTGTGCGTAAATCTCGCTGTAATAAAAGGTCGTGTATAGTAGCACATAAGTATCTGTTAGAGTCGATTGCAAAATCGATTCGCAGTCGTGCTTGCTGACCCTGGCCCGGGCGAGCCATTTTGAGTGTGTCGCCTTCGTTCAGTGCTATCACACATTCACTCTCTTCGGCATCAGAGGGCACCCAGTACTCGTTTCCGTTCATTCTTCGAGACCAGTTCAGTGCTGTTCTGCCTGCATATCCTACTTCGCAAATTGGAAGTCTGAAGAACTGCTGTCCGTCAGATACGGCATAGTATCGAGTTTCAAATGGATTTGGAGTAGGATAGCCGGTGCCTCGTTTCACGAGTCTCTCATACTCGGGGCGCTGCTGAGCATCGTTGTATACTCGAATGGCATAATCATGATGTACAATCTGGTCTACTGTGAAACCGGCTCCAAATACTGCAGCCCCTTTAACAACTGCTTCAAAAGGCTCCCAGTAGTGCACCCTCTGGGCACCAAATATTCTCTCAAACAGCTCCCTCACACCAGGAAGAAGAGTGGATCCGCCCACCAGCAGAACCGCATCTATTTCGCTCTCATCCACTTCGTGCTGACAGTCGTCCAGCATGGCTTCTGTTAGCGTTTCCAGAGTGGAGTATAGACCTTTAGCCTCAAGAAGATCTAAAAAGTTTTGTCTTGTGACTTCAATTCTGCCTCCACCCTGCAGAACGAAAAAGCTGCTGTCTGAGATGCTGGCTTTATTACTGAGATCTTTCTTTACAGATTCTGCCTGTGCCACAAGCAGTGGGCGCAGTGTATACTGATGCGCAGTCAGGTTCTCGCACGCAAAATCCGCGAGCCATTCGTCTACTGTCTCGCCGCCCAGTGCCGTACCGCGGCCAGCTAGCATTCTTGCCCGTTTCTGGCCGGTATCCCTTCCACCAGTAGGCTGTGTACGTACAATCGCCAGATCGAGTGTGCCGCCACCAAAATCTACCACCATCAAAATCTTTTCATCTGTGAGGTCAACGCCATAACCTAATGCGGCTGCCACGGGTTCATCCAGTGTATGGAACCTGGAGACACCAAGTCTGCGGGTAATCTGATAGAGTTCTGCCCGATATGGCTCATAGCTGTCAATGGGAACTGTCATGGTGAGGTCCACGACCTGTCCCTGTTTGCGCCAGAAGCGGATCAGCTGTGCAAATCTCTGCATGCGGGTGGGATGGATGTTCCCATTGTTGCGCTCATACTCAGCACAATATTCCAGCAGTTCGCGCAGATACACTGTGGCGCACTGTCTGGCAGAGATGTTTTCTGTTCCTATCCTTGCTACTGGTGACTGACTTGCTCTTGCCAGCGTTTTCTTGAATGATCGTGCCAGAGGTGTGATGTTCTGCAGATCAATGCCAGAGATTATCTCTCTAGCGGCGAGTGCAGGACGCCCAATAATGGCCTCATGGCCACTCTGGAAATAGATGGCAGATGGAATGAGGGGGGTATGCCAACCCGGCTCATAATCTGCCAGCTCATCTATTGCCACTGTGATGGCATGCGTTCCTACCCATTTAGCGACCAAAGTATTGGTCGTACCCATATCTATTGCCCAGTGTATTTCCATATTACCTACAAGGGTGGTTACGAACGGTTGACGCTTATGATTTCATTGGGGTAAATCTACCCAAACTCATCAGCAAATTCTTGAGCAGTTCAGAATGCAGATTGCATCCTATCTGTTTCAAAGCCATTAAACCTGCCCCAACAGCTGCAGGCATTTTGGGAGGTATGATTTGAGCTTTTGGTACAGTTTTCAGAACAACTGTCCTGAAAGGGTGCAAGAGCGGTCTCCCAGCTTTGAAGATGCTTCCTGCAGTACCAACTACCACCTCATTTTGCTGCATGCCCACTTTTTCAATTGCAGTACAAACTGCAGCAGCAAGCTCCTGCCCCGCCTGTCTCAAAATGGCTTTTGCTTCTGTATCGCCAGCCTGTGCAGCTAAACTGACAGAAAGAGCGAGGCTGGCAATCTCAGGCCTTCCAAAGTTACCATCATACACCATGGAATGGACCTCCTGCATGGTCTGCACCTCTAGCTGCTCTTTAATAAGCGAGGATAACCTTGTGGATTTCCCTCTACCATCCTCAGCTTTTGCACAGCAGTTCAGAGCTTTCAGACCGATCCAATATCCACTTCCCTCATCGCCCATGAGATAGCCCCAGCCGCCAACCTGTGCCTCTTCGCCGTTTGGTGCCTGTGCAAAGGCTGCAGATCCTGTGCCAGCTATTACTACTGCACCAGGTTCACCACCGGTAACGGCATACAGTGCAATTCGTGTATCATGGCCGAATAACATCTCATTAGAGGGAACTACCTGAGCGCAGAGATCTTCCATCTGCTCCGATGAACCTGTCATTCCCAGACACGTGAGTGCAATTCGGGCATTCTGTAAGTCGGCCTGAATGAGACAGGATTCAATGGCGTCCTTCAGGGAACGCTGAATGCGGGCCACACCACCAGTTTCGTGGATATGGTTGGCCGGCCCACCTCTTCCTACGCCAAGGACAGTGCCGGTTTCGTCCAAAACAGCAGCAACAGTGCTGGTCTGGCCTCCATCTACACCAATCACATAGCGCATAACAGTCTCTATCTCCTCAATAGATATCGATGATGAATCTTCATTTCGAATATTTATTATAGAGTTAGAGAATAACAGTAATTTATCCTGCTTGATGCTTATTAGTTTGTGCAAAACAGAACCAAGAAAGCAGACTTTCTGATTGAGCAAAGGTCAATCAGAAAGTCTGTAGGTTAGGTTCTTGCACATAATCGGCTATTCTGTTTCAGCTAGTAAGCCTAAGCGGGTTGCGCTCTGTAGTGCCTGCATACGATTTTTCACCTGTAATTTCTGATAGATATTATCCAGATGAAAGTCGATTGTTCTTTTAGAAACAAATAACAGATCACCCACATGCTTGCTGGAGTGCCCTTCAATTATGAGAGCCAGTATCTCCAGTTCTCTACGTGTTAAACGTACAGAATCATCCCCTGCATTATGTTGAATATGAGTCATATCCTCCCACCCCGTAATTCCCCTCAAGTTAGCTTGAGGACTGTTCACATTACATCTTCGTTCAATTGAACTAGATGCATGTATCTTGTTCCACAATTGCTAGCAGTTTTAACAGGAAATAAATTGCGGCCTATTCAATTCGTCTCAGCATCCAGATACCCCACACGGTAAATAGGATGTTTTGAGACCATGCCGCGGCGAGAGGAGCCAGTAGTGCAGGATGCCCCTGCGGTCCTGGGCTTCCCAAAATACGGGATAACAGGAGGGTATTCCAATAGATGAAAACAAGGCAGATAGATAGCAAAGTTCCCATAAACCCGCCTCCCTTTCCAAACTTTAGTGCAAGAGGCGGGCAGCATAAAGCCATAACCAGACACGAAAACGGTACAGAGAATTTGAAATAGTAGTCCAGAGTGCGAGGAATGTCCTGCAGATGTTCGCGTCTCTCCTGCTTCAGCTCCATGCCGAGCGCATGCAGCGAAAGCATCGAGGATTGTGCCATCTGTCCCATTGGCATCTGCAGCTGGAATCCACTCTCAAAAAATGCGGGGTCAACCGGAATATGATACTGAAGCGTTGCCACTGCATCAGAATGAAGAATTGTGGAGGGATGATCTGTGTTGAATGTGATAAGCAGGGGATGATATAGAGTCCATGTACCATTGGAAAAGCGCGCATTTTTGGCAATGGCTATAAATCCTACGGGACTGCTGGAGAGCATCTGAGCAGTGGAGTTTATAACCACGCTGTGCAGGGCTATATAGTTATAATGGGGAGTCATACTTCCCACACCAACAACAGTGTTATTGTCCAGGGAAACGGTTTTACCAGCCGGGGGTGTGAGATTGGTGAATTTGGTCTCTAACCGTTGAAGTACCTGCACATACGAGTTGACGGAACCTGGGACTACAAACTCGCCAAACGCGAAATCTGCAATGGAGATGATGAGGCCAATTGCAAAAATAGGTCGGAAGATCTGAAACAGGCTGATTCCAGATGAGCGCATTACAGTGATCTCAGAGTCCCTGCTAAGTCTGCTGACCGCCAGTGAGGCGGCAACCGCCATTGCAACAGGCATGGTCATATTAACCAGGAAAGGGACGAAGAAGAGTGCGAGGCGAATTACCGCCGATGCTGGCACCTGGAACTGAACGAACAGATTGGCATTGTTATAAAGAACAGAGCCAGTAAGCATCATAACTATTGCGAACTGGCCAATTAGAAATGGAACCACCATCTCACGAAGCATATACCGTGTGAGTATGCGCATGTGTTAAGGGCTTTATATATTAGAAAATTTTCTGCTCAACATCAAATGTATCACAGATCTGCCGGATCTCATGGTTTGTGAGTCCATCTGCTAACTCATGGTTAGACAGATTGAGAAATTCATATCTGGCAGCACTCTCGGCATATTCAATGAGATCTGACGCCCGCTTTACAGAAAGATCTGAACGGGCCATAACTCCGTGTTTACTCCAAAGTACAAGATGATGATCCCGCATCATACGCACATTCCCCATCATGAGTTCAGGAGAACCTGGAAGCATGAATGGCAGGTACCCAATGCCTTGTGGAATATTGACAATTGTCTCTGGCTGCCATCGCAGTAGCCGTCTGCTAAGGGCAAAAGTCTCCTGATAGCGGGGAATGTGGCTGAGATACACCAGGTGCAGCGGCTGAGCATGAATGATAGAGTGGAAGTTTAGATCTCGATGTATTATCTGGTCTCTATGAACTGCCACATGTGAATTGAACTCCGATGTGGGTTTCTGGAACAGCCTTCTTGGAGACGAGTAGAGTTCCGCCTTCTTTCCCCCTTCACCCACTCTTATGTAGCAAAGATTTGCCTCAGGATCATTTGCAATTTCTCTCAGTCGTCTTCCTGAGCCGGTGACTAAAAAGCCGTAACCTTCCAGCTCTGGCGCTGTGGTCGGGAGATCAATTGGTTCCACTATGGAAAAAACGCTAAGTGGTTCCAGCTCCCATCCAATGTATATTGAGATGTTGCCTGCGGCACCTTCGCTTGCTTCAATTTCAGCAAGTCTGGAACCTGCTTCACCAATTAGGTGCATGAGATGAGTTATGTCGGGGTATGGTTCTGAAAGACGCATTGTTTCTATTCTAGTGTTTCATAATCAAACGCGAGAATGCTCTCACGAATGGGGTTGATAAAGTTGTCCACTACATTTCTGTGCACAGGATGTGGTCCATAATTAAGCAGATCCTCTTTGGTATTAAATTTCACTAGAAGACCGTGTGTATATCCATCCGCTCGCCCAGTGAAATCAACTCCACAACTTAGTTCAGTAATGCCAGGGATATTGCCTTTCATGGCACGGAGCTGAACCATCACCTCATCAATCTTGTCCTGTGAGGCTTCGTAATTCCATTTGAAGAGCACGATATGAACAATCACGAAATTTTCCTTTAGTTAATTATGAATGAACGATTGTACCTGAAACATTTCTGTTATCTTCGCATTACTTCTGTGAGGCCAGCAGCCTCATCAGTTGTATGTCTCGCTCAAGCCCGGCAAGAAACAGTTCTTCCTGAGGATGTGCGCTGAGTTCACTGAAAGCTTCAGCCCATTGTGAAAGGATATCCGCCACAGGAGGACTTATGCTCTCCGAGGCAGTTTTGGCGTATTGCTGTAAAACACAATCACTGTGTGGAGGCTTGTAGCCCGCCAGCATAAGCAGGGGAACTGGATCCTGTCCTAGCCCCTCGGCGAACCTGGATATTGCCTGAGAAGTTCGTGGGTAGCCGGATGCCAGTTCCCCAACGGTGGCAGCAGACAGTCCGCTTAGCCTGGCGGCCTGTCTCAGAGACATTGGCTTTCCATTCTCTCCAAGGGCTGCCAGAATTGCACGTACAGCCCGGGCAAAGCCAGGTCGGAGCATCTATTTCACCTTTTTGGCCTTTTTAAGCACAGTCTCTTTCGGCTTAAGCTCTTTCATAAAGATAATTCTATCGCCCTGTTTTATCTTTGTGATGAGGTTCATACCTTTCACAACTTTGCCAAATACGCAGTATTGACCATCCAGGAATTTGTTGTACACAAGGTTTATGAAAAACTGACTGTCTCCCGTAGCTGATGCAGGACTGCTGAGTGCAAGAGCAATAGTGCCCGGTTCATTCTTGAGAGAGTTCTGCTCGAAAGGAACATTTGTACCTGAGCCACCAGCACCCAATCCGTATAACTGGGCAACTTGTGAGGGATCGATATGTGCTATTGCAGACCCCTTCACTTTCCTGGATGCCGGATCACCAGCCTGAGCAACAAAATGTGGCACTACTCTGTGAAACAGAATTCCGTTGTAGAATTTAGTATTCACAAGATGAAGAAAATGAGCTACGGTTGCAGGGGCATCCTTTGGAAAGAGTTCCAGAATTAGCTCACCACAGTTCTTTATTTTCATGATAACCTCAGGGTTATCCGTTTTGCTTGACTTAACAGGTGATGCGGATGCATTCACTGCAAGAAGAGCAGCAATTACGTACATCCATATTTTTTTCTGCATTGTTCAAAAGACTCCTGTTTACTGGATAGTGATTGAAGTAATCCTGTCACCCTGTTTAATTGACATAGCAGTTTTCAAACCCTGAACCACTCTGCCAAAAACACAGTAATTACCATCTAGATAGTTGTTGTATGTGAAATTGATAAAAAACTGACTTGTTCCGGTATTTGATTTGGGAGAGCTGAGTGCCATTGCCATTGCACCAGGCACGTTTTTAAGATCATTCACCTCGAATGGTATGGTTTTGCTGGAGCCGTTCTGTCCGAGGCCATATTTCTGAGCGACTTCCTGCGCTGAGATGTTGGCAATATCTGAGCCCTTCACCTTCCTTGACTGGGGATCTCCCGTTTGAGCGACGAAGCCAGCGACAACCCGGTGGAACAGTAGTCCGTTGTAGAACCCTGATTTACACAGCGAGATGAAATTGGCAACGGTTTTTGGAGCGGCTTTAGGATAGAGCTGAAACTCTATGGGTGGCAGACCCTTCACATTCAGAGTGCCATTCACAGCGTCACTTTCATACTTGCTAAAATTTTTGGCAGCCGCTGCTGTCTGCGCAGCGGATGGTTTCGCTGGTTTCTGCGTGGTTGAGCTGTCAGAACTTGTTTCTGGTGGGGGTGGTGTATATCTTCCCGGTCTTATACTGTTTATCCACGAGGAAAAAGCAATTGCAGCTATAATCAGTACGATAATTCCTATCAGGCTTTTTCGCATTGTCAACCTTTCAAGTGAAAGTCTGGCCTTAGATTCATGTCAAGAGGATGACAGGAGAACTGTTTCCTCTAGCATTAGTTACGTGTATTTTTTACTTGTTCGACCAAGGATTATATATCACAAAAGCACGCATGGATAAACATATTAGAAGCTTTTTTAACTCACCCTTGTTACAGGAAAATGTATGCAGACTTCATATTCCAGGTACTTTCCATTTAACCGGCTGCTGTTAGTCCATCTCGGCAGGGTTGTTAGCAAGATGGGAAATTATGCCCAGTTTCTTCAACTCTTCCACCAGCTTGTATGACTCGGAGAGAATCGCTTTGGCCATCTGCCTCACCTCACCATCGTGCCTGTTATGCAGATATCTCGCCGCACTGCATGCAGAGGTGATGTGGCTTAACAGCACATCCTCATTCACCAGCTGCTCTGGCAGATGTACATGATGTTGTGAAGGTGATTCCTCCTCAGGAAATATGATACCTTCTGGTCTGCTTGTGGATTCTTCGGTGTGCTCCAACTGGTTGGAATCTGTTACAGTTTTATTGGTTTGAATATGCTGGTTATCGCCGCTGCTGAAAAGAAATTCTGCTTCTGATAACTCTCTGCGTATGGCTATGTATAGAGGAGTGTCATCCATCTCCTTGTCACTCGAAACTCCATAATCGTGCCTGCTAACTCCATAAAACATGGGGTCGGTGGTTGCATAGTTCACAAACATTACGGCTATGAATTTCTGAAACACATTCCTGTCGAACATGTATTTTCCGGAATAGTTTGCATCGTTCATAACACTATCCAGAACATCATTGAACAGATAGACAATAAACTCTCGTGGATGCAGTTCCGAAATGTAGTTCATATCGGTGCTGTTACAGAACTCATATTTGTATGGCAGTTCATTTGGCTCGCTGAAACCCTCGGCTATCGCCACACTTGAGAACACATCCAGTTTCATCATGCTATCCAGTGTTCTTCGCTGGTGTCCGCGGCTGACCATTGTGAGAGTGTACGATTTGAATTCGTTGTAGTCTGTTCCAAGGAACAGAGCCTTATTCACTGCAATTCTGTCTCGCAGCTCTGTAAGACGTCTCATCAGATTGTCTCTGGAGTCGTTAATAATACTTATTAACTCCTGTCTGATTGGATCATCCGCGGCGTAGAAATCAAGGGTGTCATAAGTGGTACGAATAACTGCAAAGTCATTCAGACCATCTTCCAGACAGGGATAAGCTATTCCTAACAACAGGTCATCAGGTATATCCTCAACGGTGTCCGCATTGTGAATGTTTCGGGATTCCTCTACGAGGGTATAGAAACGGTTCTTGGTGCGAAGACTTTTGATAAGTACCACTTTTTGCGGATTATTCATGTCCATTAATTGATTGCTCATCTCTATTATTACCCTCGTATTGCCACATATAGTTCTCTAAACCTCCCGTATATCTTTCAGGCAGAGTTACAATTTTACCGTTTTAAAGTAAAATTACTCTCCATAAACAGTAATACTGTTAAAATCGTCCCCAATACGTATGAAATTTCAATGACCCATCTAAACAATACGTTCGATTCGCTCCAAAACAGGTTAGTTCCATCCAAATCATGTAGATATAGCACTAAACAGGATATTATCACATGTTATCAGATTCACTCAATGAATATCAGCAGTAACATTCGCCGGCATGTATCCATGACATTTCAAGTGGAACCCGGTAGTTCGTCAAACCAGAAGCTGTATGACAGAAATCGATGACATTATTCAGCCCTCCAGAATGGTGATCTGACCTCCAGCGAACAGCTTTCCGTTTATACTGTCGAACTCAGCATGCAAGCCTCTTGCAACAGGCACAATTACGCCCACATCGGGTCGGTAGCGGTATAACTCTGTGAAGAGCGTTGCTCCAGTCTTCAAACGCAGTCTGAGTGAGGCAAAAACCCCATTGAAATCACCTGAACCTACACCGGCTGTCATTGTGAATCTTCTTATATATCGGCTCTGGCTGTCTGATAGAGGTGTAGATTTGCCAACTACAAGATAGACAGCCGTGTGTTCATTTCCCGTTGCAAAAATGTCTCGCACTCCCACCGTCACAGCAGGGATGGCATTCAGGTCCACCAGGATAGGATACGCGATATTCAGGCCATATCTCGCGACATGTTCAGGAGCAAACTGACTTCTCTGAAGCTCCAGTTCGATGCCCTGATGAGTTCCATACTGCAGCCATGTGAGATTATCTGCATGGTTCCATGGACCAAAAACGGATCTGAGATGTAAAGAGTCCGGTGATACTGTATCGGCAGAGGGGGTTTGAAGGATGCGGTCGGCATGTGCAGATTGTGCAGTGAAAATAAGAGCTAACGCAGTCGATATAAGTGCAGTTTTCATTCTGGAATTGAGCGTTCCCTTCGTACTTTCTCCACGAATCTTTCCATTCTAATTAAAGCTTCCTTCAGCTTCGGTCTCGCAGTCGCATAGCAGCAACGAATATGGCCATCACCTGTTCGGCCAAATGGAATTCCTGGCACAACGGCAACATGCTCTTCCATTAGCAGCCTTTCTGCAAAGGTTTCACAGTCGAGCCCCGTCGACTCTATGGAAGGGAAAGCGTAGAAGGCGCCATTAGGCATGCTGCATTCCAGCCCCATGTTCTGTAAGCCTGTCACAAAAAGTTCACGGCGTTCTTTGTAGTCAGCAACCATCATTTCAACATCCCGCTCACAGTGCAGCAGTCCTTCGAGAGCAGCATACTGCGCCATTGTGGGAGCACACAGCATGGTGTACTGATGCACTCTGGTCATGAGAGTTATGATTTCGGGGGGAGCACATACGTAACCAACACGCCACCCTGTCATAGCATAGCTTCTTGAGAATCCGTTTAGAACAACCGTCCTCTCTTTGGCACCTTCAAGAGCGCCCATGCATATCATTTCAGTATCGAATGTCAGCCGCTGATAGATCTCATCCGAAAGAATGTAGAGATTGTGCTTTACCGCTATATCCACAATAGCCTGCAGATCCTCCCGCGACTGTGTTGCACCAGTCGGGTTCGCCGGCGAAGCTATGAGAATGGCTTTGGTACGGCTGGTGACAGCAGCTTCCACAACCTGGGGATCTATGCGAAAGCCATCCGATGCGCGGGTGGGGATAAGCACAGGGGTTCCTGAGACAAACTGTACATTTGGCACGTAGGAGACATAGCAAGGTTCCGGGATGATGATCTCATCGCCCGGGTTCACGAGCACCCTGAGGGCCAGATCCAGCGCTTCAGATACTCCTACGGAGATGAGGCACTCCTCGACAGGGCTGTAGTGTACACCGAACTGATTTTCAAGTGTGTCACAGATTGCTGCTCTTAACTCTAGCAAACCGCTGTTTGAGGTATAACCGGTGATGCCATCGTTTAGAGACCGGATTCCAGCCTGCCTTATTCGTTCTGGAGTAACATAGTCTGGCTCTCCTACACCCAGTGCTATCACATCTGACATCTGTTTTGCTATGTCAAAAAATCTTCGAATTCCAGAGGGAGGACAAGAGGTGATAGTTTGATTGAGCGGAGGTTTAGTGGCCATTATAATTCCTGTGCTAAAATGCGCCCAGCAAAAATTCCAATAGGAAAGTATAATCTAAGTAATGTATCCATGTCAACGCATTCAGAAGTTGATTCATATCAGACTATGAAAACTTATCGTTGTATTTTGAATCGAGCATAACTACTCGCACATTTCTCGCCCAGCATCCCTTTTGATTTGGAATGTCTACCCTTCTGTAAAGGTAAATACCAGGAACGTATGAAGATACTTCAGATTGGCAGTTCTCTACACCATAGCGGAGGTATAGAAAAATACATTCTTCAGCTATCACATGGACTGCAGCAGATAGGTCATGATGTTCACATTTCAGCACCTCCAGGGAGCTGGCTCTTACGAAAAGCCAGAGAGATTGGAATTACCGGACACAGTCTCAGGATCTGGCATCAGCATGACATTTTTGGACTGAACCCTCACAGGAAACTGTTCAGAAATGAGCATTTCGATGTGGTGAATGCTCACTTCTCCAGGGATTATCTGGTACCTACGCTAGCTGCCAGAATGGAGAAACAGAAGGGCATTGTAATCACCAGACACATGTGCCATTGCTGGCCTCACCTCAGACGATGGATGTATGGAACTCTACTATCTGACCACATTATAGGTGTATCCCAGGCTGTGGGAAAAGCTATGCGGGAGGGGGGTATTCACTCCAGCAGGTTGTCTGTAGTATTAAGCGGAATAGACCCTCCGCCTGAGGTGCTTCCTGTAAAGCTAGCCGAGGAGCTGAGACTGCCGTCAGATACGGTATACATAGGTGTAGTATCCAGGCTGGTGATTGAAAAGGGCCATCTGTTTCTGCTGAAAGCCATGCTTCATACAAACTGCAGGGTCTGCTGTCTCATTGTTGGCGACGGTGAAGAACGCAAACGGCTTGAGCAGTTCACTCGCGAAAATGGGCTGGAGGAGCGAGTGAAGTTTATGGGCTGGAGAGAAGACAGCGACGCCATTATGCGAGCTCTGGACGTTGTTGTGGTTCCATCATTGTGGGAGGAGGCATGCAGCCTCTCACTTCTGGAGGCAATGGCAGCCTCGCGCCCCCTCATAGTTACCCATTCAGGAGGCAATGCCGAGCTAGTG
>JAJZFJ010000033.1 GCA_021805395.1 bacterium | reverse complement strand
CCAGTCTATATGATAGTAGAATGTACTGGGATGGGGAGAAACAGCCATCAGTAGAATGTCCTCTAGGTGATTTTTTCGGGGTTGGTCACGGTATTGATGCCAATTTGGATTCATATGTTGTGAGAGATACCTCGGATGGCAGGGCTAGAAACTGTTACTGGATCATGCCGTTTCATACATCAGCTCTAATTACCGTGACCAACGAAGGACATCTGCCAGTGAATGCATTCTACTATCATATAGACTGGCGTAAACTCTCTCACATGGCAAGAAATACTGCCACGTTCCATGCAGAATACCGCCAGGAATTTCCTTGCACTGCAGGTAAAAATTATGTAATTGCTGATATCACAGGCATGGGTAAATATGTAGGTACAGTTCTCAGTGTAAAACAGCTAACATCTGGATGGTGGGGAGAAGGAAATGACTACTTTTATGTTGATGGAGAAACCGTGCCATCAATTAAGGGAACTGGTACAGAGGACTATTTCAATGACGGCTGGGGACTACATGAAGGAACAGGTCTCTTTACAGGTACTCCGATTGTCGAAGGCACTGAAGCTGGTGATCGAACAACTGCTTACCGCTGGCATATTCCCGATCCAATCGCATTTCACAAGTCACTAAGAGTGGAGATACAGCACATGGGAGTTACATTCAACCCCGATGGTTCAGTAAAAACCGGATTCGGAGAACGATTCGATGACTACTCGTCAGTTGCGTTCTGGTATCAGACAGGAGCGCACACTCCCTATCCTCCTATGCCCTATGGATATGCCCGACTCTATTCTGATGACAGCGCCATGATTCCAGGTGCCAGTCTCATACAGGGAGCAAAAGCCTCTGCAGGCAACATAGATTCTCAGGATTTAGGAATTACTCCAGGACCACAACTCTGGTGGCGCCCAACGGATGGAAATCAATCACTAGCACTAACACTCAAAGTAAACAAAGCTGGAACGTACAGCTTGAATGTACTCTTCACGTATGCCCATGACTATGGTACCTATAAACTGCTGCTGGATAATAAGCCTTTGGGAGGCCCAATCGATTTCTTTCACGATGGTGTAATTCAGCATACATTAACTTTCAGGAACCTCACACTAACTGCAGGTTTGCATACACTTACATTTGTAGGAGTAGGGCATAACTCAAACTCAACTGGATACCTGTTTGGTATAGACGGTTATCTGCTTGCAACTGGGAAGAAAAGCTGATTGCAGCTTGATGTACATGGTTTAACAGTTGAGTCAATGTACATTAACTTTACGCATGAATTCTCCGTCAAAAGACTTGAATACCCGAACTCAACTTATATTTTTAATCCACATCAAACTGAATGTAGTAAAATACTATCATTAGAAATATCAGGCAAACGCAAACATCACTTTCACTAAAACGCATGAAACTGCAAAATCCAGAACTTTACTGGATAGATCCTTCCTGAAAATAGGATTAAAGCAGTTTCTACTGGAACCCACTCTCCTTATGTCCCAAAATTCATACCGACACGGCTACATCTTCTCTGTCATCCTGTGCCTTGCGCTGTTATCAGGATGCAGCGGTAAAAAGCACTACTCCCTGTCCCAAAAAGTATCTGCTTTCACCATTGGTACCATCGCATTGCAGGTCGGCAGCGATCAGGCTGCTGGGAAAACTGGATATGACGAAAAGTACCTCACTCTGGCAAGCAAAATGGTGCCAGGTGAGCCAGCAGTATGGGGCAATCTTGGACTTATGTACTTACGTCGAGGGGACTATACACTCGCTTCAACGGACCTGCATAAGGCTGAAAAGCTGGATTCTACGAGTGCCAGAATCCAGGAACTGTTAGGTTTACTGGATGATCAGCAAGGCAATATTCAGCATGCAATTCAGCACTATCAAAATGCTGTCAACCTTGATAATAACGATTTACAGGCACACTATTCACTGGCAAATGAAGAAGGAAGACTGGGTACTCAGCAGGGCTATGCCCTTCAGGAAACCCAACTACAGACAATTCTGAATGTACAGCCAGACAATCTATTCGTCATTTTGGAACTAGCTCACGCTGCTGCTGTTCTTAAAGATACCAGTACATTACATAAAATGATTGAGTTGCTGCAAGCTCGTGAGCAGACATTTACCCCTGATGCAGTGCAAGAGCTTGGTGCGGTAAACAGTGACCTGAATTCACACAACTTTGCCCAGGCAGGAATTGACACCAGATTTCTCCAGAATGTTCTTAAACGCAACAGTGACTACGGTATTGGCAGTCTGGCACTTCAGGGAGATGTTGCCAGTGGGCTGATTGGAGAACCAATCCAAAAATTCCTCAAGACCGAGAACCCGGCATCCACTCCATCGCCACCTGATATGGGTTTAACATGGAAACAGACCGATCTGTCTGACAATCAAGTACATGCCAAATGGGCAGGCTCAATATGGCTGAATGGAGAAGGAAAAACTGAAGCATTATGGTGCGATGGAGTGCATCTTCAGTCTGCAGATAAAGTTGTGAATGCAGACTATCCCGGTGGTCCACAGCATCAGGTCTCATCAACAAATTCCATTCTTGCAGTAGATTTCGATTTCACCTTAAAAAACGACATTGTTATGGCTGGACCAGGCGGCATAAAATTCTATTTGCAAAAGCCGAACGGGACAGGATTTGAAGACGTTACATCAACGACTCATCTATCATCCACCATCTTAAATGGAGACTACTTTGGAGTTTGGCAGGCAGATTTGAATGCAGATGGCGATATAGATCTGATAGTTGCACCAGAAACAGGCGCACCATTTGAACTGCAAAATAATGGAAATGGAACGTTCTCTCCGAGATATCCCTTTAAAGGTGTCATGAATGTGCGAGGTTTTTCATGGGTAGATCTTGAAAATGAAGGAAATCCTGACGCCTGTTTTCTGGATTCAACTGGCAAAATTCATGTATTTACAAATCTCCGATCTGGAATATTCCAGCAGAGACCATCCATTCCGAATATGCCTGAGGTGGTATCCATAAACTGTGGAGCAGTCAACTCTACTGGTCAGCTTGATATATTGGCTCTCACATCAGCAGGAAGCGTGATGGCAATTGGAAACAGCAACAATAATACACAGTTCATTAGCCAAACTCTCGTCTCTGGTATCGATCTTCCAGCGAATCTATCTCCCGGCTCCCCCATGCTTCTTACCGGCGATATAGACAACAACGGCGGCTCTGATCTTATAATAAGCTGGAAGAATAACTGGCAGGCATGGCTTTGTAACAGCAGTTATCAGTTCCAGCCACTTCCAGTTCAATCCGGCAATGTAACAACTGTTATGGACCTTTCCGGAAATGGAATGCTGGATCTGACTGGCTTAGATTCCACTGGCACCCCTATAGAATGGGCGACACAATCCACCAAAAACTATCACTGGCAGGAGCTGCGTCCGCAGCCTGCCAAAGAGGAGTTTCAAAGATCAGATTACTTCACAAATAACAACACACCATTGAGTGGAAACAGACGTATAAACTCATTTGGTATTGGTGGAGAGATGGAAGCCCGGTGCGGTCTGCTGTATCAAAAACAGATGATGGAAGGTGCGGTGGTTCATTTCGGCATCGGTACGTACAAACGGCTGGATGCAGTACGTATTGTGTGGCCAAATGGAGATACCCGAGCACTTTTTGGTGATGTACTGAAGCCAGATATGTCAGTTGTCTCACTTCACTTTCTCAAAGGTTCGTGCCCATACCTTTTTGTATGGAATGGCAGGAAATTTGTATTTGTTACTGATTGTATATGGAGATCACCGCTAGGCTTGAAAATTGATGCCCAGCAGACTGCAGGTTTAGGGCAGACCACCGACTGGGTTAAAATCCCTGGAAGCATGATGGTTCCCCGGAACGGTCACTACTCTCTGCGCATAACCGCAGAGTTGTGGGAAACTCACTTTTTCGATCAGCTGGGTCTCATGGCAGTAGATCATCCTGCTGGTACAGGTGTATGGGTGGATGAAAGGTTCTGTGTCCCTCCACCACCCCATGCTATCTACCCCACCGGACCTCTTATGCCAGTTGCCAAAGCTACAGATGATCTGGGAAACAATGTAACTAGTATCCTTAGCCACAGAGATGGAAGGTATCTTAACAGCTTTGGACTGGGAAAGTATCAGGGCATCACTCGCTACCATTATGTTCAGCTGAACCTTAGCAATGCTCCAGTCAACAAACCGCTCTGGCTTGTTTGCCAGGGTTGGATTCATCCTACCGACAGCAGCATTAACGTGGCATACGGATTAACACACTATTCCAAACCACAGGCCCTCTCACTCTGGACTCCGAACCGAGAAGGAAAGTGGATTCTACGAAAGAAGGACCTGGGTTTTCCTGAAGGCAAAGTAAAAACAATCCTTATCAATCTGAAAGGGGTGTTTCAACCAGGTGCTCCTCGCGAGATCAGACTAGCCACCAATCTGGAAATATACTGGGATGCTATTCGATGGGCAACATCCCTGCCGAATACTCCATTGAAAGTTACCCGACTTGATTTCGAGAAAGCTACACTTGACTACCGAGGATTCTCGGTTCTGCATTCAGCAGATCCATACTCACCAGAACTTCCTTTGGGTTATCATCAGATATTAACCAGAAGCCCAAGATGGAGAGATTTGGTTGGATATTACACAAGATATGGTAACGTTTTGCCATTGTTAACAAAAAAGGATGACCGGTACGTAATTATGAATGCTGGAGATGAACTTAGACTTCGATTTAGGGCACTCCCTCCTCCTAAAAAGGGATGGGTTAGAGATTTTGTGCTGATTGGAAACGGTTGGGTAAAGGATGGGGATTACAACACATCATTCTCCCGGACAGTTCTACCGTTGCCATCTCATTCTCAAACTGCATATAACACACCTCCAACTCACCTATGGAATGATCCTGTGTATCAAAAACATAGATCGGACTGGTTAAAATACCAAACCAGATGGGTTGAGCCAAAGCAGTTCATGAAAGGTCTACGACCATAATTTCTACAGTACCCTGCTTTCTTCACGCAGTAAAAAACGACCGCTCACGTCTTATGCCCATTTATCATCAAGAGATAAAATGAACTCAATAAAAACTAGTGATACAGACAAAAGCATCAACCCAAAAGTCACAAGCGCTATGGGTATTTTGCTGGTTCTGTTCATTTTGGGTGCAGCAGTATACAGGGGAATAGAAGGTAAACATTCTGTTCCAACTTCCGGCAGCCTAATCGGAAAGCCATCAATCTCATCTCAGCTGGCAATAAGTCGGTATGGGTTTTCACTCCAGCAATGTGCACAGCAGTGCGGTATCAATTTCGTACAGAAACCGCCTGAACTAGACCCAAAACTCTCTAATGTCATGCCTGACGTAGCTTCAATGGGTGCATCTGTGACTGTAGCGGACTATGCACATAATGGTCTTGAAGACATTTTTGTAACGAACAGTTCTGTCGATTCACAATGTCATCTCTACAAGAATAATGGAAATGGCACGTTCACAGATGTTACAAAACAGATGGGACTGAGTGATCTGAATGCGCCAGGTACTGGGGTATGCATGGGCGCGTGCTGGGGAGATTACGACAACTCTGGCTATCCTTCACTGCTGGTGTACAAGTGGGGACAGTGCATGCTGTTTCATAACAACCACGGTCAAAACTTCACTAATGTTACTGCGGGTTCCGGTCTGCCTGCACATGCAAACATCAACTCTGCCATGTGGTTTGATTTTAATGGAGACGGTCGCCTGGATCTTCTCCTTTGTGGTTACTATCCATCTCATATCGATCTGTTTCACATCTCGAGCACAAAGATAATGCCCTCAAGTTTTGAGTTTGCAAATAATGGAGGCAGAAAGTACCTCCTGCAAAACATGGGGGATGGACATTTCAAAGATGTAACAACCGAGATGGGGATTAACAGTCATGCATGGACTCTGGCTTGTCTGGAAGTTCCCCGCAATGTAAAGTATCCCGACATTTTCCTGTGTAATGATTATGGTGAATCACAATACTACAAAAATGAAGATGGTAAACACTTTGTTGAAACAAGCCAGAAAACACTATATTCAGATCCAGCGGGCCCCGGCTCGTTAAGCGGGATGAACGCCAGCTTCGGCGATCCGCTTAACCAGGGCAGGTTGAGTATATATGTCTCCAACATTAGCGTGGGTGGTGAACTAATGCAGGGTAATCTGCTATGGATGCAAAAGCCGGGCAGTACAGCTTCAGATCTGCAATATCAAAACATGGCAACAAATTTGGGGATTGATCAGGGAGGATGGAGTTTCGGTGCCCAGTTTGGAGATCTGGGCAACACAGGAAATCAGGATCTGGTACTCACAAACGGATTCTATTCTGGAAACCCAAACAGAAGCTACTGGTACGATTTTGGAAAAATAGATGGTGCAAACTACCATGTGATATCCAACGCTGCCTCTTGGCCAGCTTTTGCGGGACGCAGTTTGGCTGGATACGAACATAAGAGATTATGGATAGGGGACGGTGAAGGAGACTTTACAAATGTTGCCCAAATGGTGGGATTTACTGACAGATATGATGGGAGATCTATTGCTTTAGCTGATCTATTTAACAATGGCTGCCAGGATATACTGGAAGCGAACGAACGTGGACCCCTTCTTATCTATAAAACAACGGCTGCTCCCAATAACAAATGGATAGAATTCCAGCTAAAAGGCACGGTTAGTAACAGGGATGCATATGGCGCATTGATAAAACTGTACTATAATAGTAAAGTGCAGGCACAGGCACTTGTCAGCACATCCGGGTTTTGTTCACAAAACGATCATCGTATTCACTATGGCCTTGGTCCAAACCCAAGCGTTACGAGATTAACGGTTGCCTGGCCTTCGGGCATTGTTCAAACCATACCGGGACAGGATTTGAAATTGGATGCTGTTAACCACATCGTGGAGCCTTAATAACTATGTCTGATACCACAACATTACAAAAGCCGTCATCAGCCTTGCTGCCGTTCAGAATCAATGAGCGGTACTATGCACCCATCCTTATAAGCTTAATTCTGATTGTAGGTCAGGTAAGTTTTCATTTCTTAACAAGTCCCACTGGAACTGCAATTGGTATTATCAGCTCAATCCTGACCGAGCTACTTATGGGTTTCCTGTTCTATCGTAAACTACCAAACTTTGCCAGTGCCTATGTGTCTGGAATAAGTGTTGGGATTTTGGTTCAGTCAACAATGGTCTGGCCGTATGTGTTATGCTGCATTATAGCAATCCTGTCGAAGTACTGCATTAGAATAGACAAGCGGCATCTATGGAACCCTTCTAATCTGGGCATCGTTACCCTTCTGCTTGTTGCGCCGCGCTATGTTTCCACATTGGGAGCACAGGCAGGAAACAGTATGTTTGCCATGACGATTATCTGGATTGTTGGCAGCATTATTGTCTACAGAATTAAAAGACTTCATATCTGTCTTACATATGTTTTCTTTTTTCTGTTGTATGCAGCATTTCGCGCTTTAATATTAAGTCACTACGTAGCAAACGAATCTTTCCTTCAGGAAGCGGCTCCAATCACAGGTCCCATGTATCAGCTGTTTATTTTCTTTATGATTACAGACCCTAAAACTACGGTACATTCACGAAAAGGCCAAATGCTGGTTGCGTTTCTTGTCGCGAGCATAGAGAATATTTTCAGGATGTATGGTACACTCGCTTCACCCCCAGATGGCACATTAGGAAATATCGTCGCAACCCATGCTCCATATTTCGCTTTGACATTGATGGGACCTTCAGCAAATTTTATTGAGATAATGAAAATGAAATACAGGCTAGTGAATGCAAATGATTCTGCCATAGCTGCCAAAAATAGTGAACTTTCCGAGATATCAGTCTCATCTAGTGTAGTGTCCCTCAAATAGATTGCTATATTTCTGGGTTTTAAGGTATACTTGCGTATGCCACGAA
>JAJZFJ010000162.1 GCA_021805395.1 bacterium | reverse complement strand
GAGACAATCGAAGCAGATATACTCATCCATATTATAGATATAAGCCACACTCATCATCTTGTACAGCAGGAAGCTGTGCTGGAGGTTTTGGACAACTTGGGTGCCGGTGAAAAGCCAATGATCACGGTATTTAACAAATCCGACCTGGTCACTAACCGAGAACTGTTAACTGAGAGGGTTGAGGATACTGAAAACGGGGTCGCAATTTCTGCTCTCAATGGTGAGGGAGTTGATGACTTGATGAACCTGATCACCAAATGCCTGCGTACCCTACTGGTACCAGTTCAGCTTTGCCTGCCTTACAACCGCGGCGAACTTCTGTCTATCTGTCACGAATTCGGCAGAGTACTTTCGACCGAGTATCTGGAAGATGGTATCCATGTAAATGCTGAGCTCACCAGGTACGCAGCTGGACAGGTGAGAGAGTATTACCTGGAAAAAGTGAATTAGGTAATGATAGACAAAAAAATATCTATCAGAATGCTTGCTTCTATTCAGCTGGTTTTACTGGTTTACTGAGTGGTGTTATGAAGAATAAAGGCGTTACCATATAGAAGAGAAATGCGATATCTGTATTCTTCCATGCAGCAAACGCTCCCACGAGATATAGCACAGGGCCTATGAATGACTTTCCAATGATGTTTGGGACCTGACTATCTTTCAGTTCAGGCTTGATTAATGCATGCAGAATATACGCGTACAGCAGTACATATAATATTGTGTTGAATGCCATAATCACCCCAAAGCAGCTAACAGCCAGAGAGTTGTGTGGATACTCACCCATCATCGCGGTGGGAAAGGGTATGAATGACTGGAACATCAAAAAGATTGAGTTGATCCATACCAGCGCATAGTTGCCACATCGTGCCAGGCTAAGAACATAGCTGTGATTTATCCAGAACTTGCATACGATCACAAAGCTTATCAGCCAGCTCAGAAATTTGGGAGCAAGATGATACAGAGCTTTCTGCAATTCATGAGAATCAGTTGGGTGAAGAAGAGATGGGACATTCAAATCCAGCACAAGTAGAGTTACAACAATAGCAAATACACCATCACTGAAGGCTTCCAGTCTGCCCAAATGGAGCTCGTCTCTTGTAAATCTACTTAACTTGAACATCTATATTTTCAGTAATTCCAGTGTGGTATAAGAACATGGAACGCTGCGAATGTCCCATCAATAATGAAATCACCCATCTACTTCACATTCCCTGAAGCGTAGCTGCCCCTCTTTCGATGCAGTATCCACTCTATACCTCCCATCAAATGCTGCTGGAACAGTGGATCCTCCCATATGTCATCCCTATGTCCTAGAGCAGTATAGAATACCCTGCCCTTACCATATTTCTTGCACCAGCTAATGGGAAAGAGTCCGGGATTACCTGCTTCAGCACTTCCATCTGCGGGGTGGACTGTGTCATAGAGCAGCAGATGTACCTTGGCAGGATCGAAGTTCTTCATCAGGTAGATCTCATCGTAGATATGCCACTGGCCATCGGTTACATAACTATGTCCTGGCTGGGCGGGTGCAGGATTTGAAATGCTGGAAGATGCGCTGATCAGCGGTAAGCATGCTGGAAACTGCGGATCTGCAATCGTGAGCGATACTGCACATTGCTGGTTGTGCATATTAAACTCACCTCCCAGCATACGCGCGTAACGTGAAACCCCAGAAGTTTGACCTGGCCAGGTATGAAATGTGTCGGCTCCAGCATGCACTGCTGCAAAGCCATGCCCTTCCCTGATGTAATCCAAAAAACCTTCCGGATCTGGAAGAGGAAGTACCCCGGTGGTGTTACAAAAAATCACGCCATCATAATGTTGAAGTGCAGAAGAAGTCATCATTGCCTTCATATCCGCATCCGTTCTTACAAAATCTGTAGTCCATAGCCCAGAATCTTTTCCAAGCTTCTCAATCACCTTTTCAGCAACAGGAATGGAGTCGTGGTGATATCCCTTTGTTACAGTAACAACCAGAAGATGTTTCACAGGTTTGGCATTTGTTACTGCTACAGAAGCCAGTAACACCAGTATCGTCGTAGATATGGAATGCAGATTCATCGGTATCTCCCTAATTTGCCATTATAGTCACTGTTATACAATCCATTGCAGTTTTCCTGCAGTTGTCGACAGCAGCTATTGTTATTTAATGCAACAGGAGAGCGAGCAAGCGAACTGACCATCTATCTCACATCAATATAGGGACATTTTCCTGAACCCTGCTTCTTGCTAGAGTATATAACAAGATCACCACGTTTCTCATCCATTGCCTTTATTGTTGCCTGATCCGAGTGACACTTTAAACATGCACTTGGAGTGATAACGTGCATCTTTCTGTTTGTTAAGCTTGCAGATCTGCTTCTTACCTGTATCAAAAATGCCGCAGATATTAGAATGGAGGCACTGATTAGAAATACCGAAACCGTTGCAGGTACTCTACGTTTCATACGTCTTGCCCTGTCATTTACCTTTCTGGCCAATTGGAGAAGTGGCTGGAGCAGTTCTGTTCTGATACTTCTGAGGAAGGGGAGTTTTACTGGAACAGCCACAGCATATTATTCCTGTTGTAAGGACTATACATACATATATGGCTATCTTGCTGAAAGGGACGTGCATGGTGTGTTTCTCCTTGATATGGGTTGATTGTCGTAAAGTGCAGATATTCATTCTGAGGATTTCAAGCTGGTTACTGAATGTGAATGGCAGAGGATGAGGTAAGCATTAACCACCTGTGCACCTCTGCCATACATGCTATTTCTATCTCACACAGTTGTCTGCAGTGAGATTAATTTGTCCAGCTGCAGGTCTCACTGCCACTGTTTGTTGCACCTGGAGGACATGGCTTGATGTTTGCATCCATCCATGCTCCAATCTGTCCACACTGAATAGGAGACGGGAAGGGTAATCCATCACCCTGACCGTTTGTAATCATTTCATTCGGATCAGCGCAGTAGTCAGAAACCATATCTGTGGCTGCAGGTCTGGCATACTCATTGTTCTCTGCACCGCCTGCCATATACCCGCCAACGAATTTCACAGCCTTGGCATGACCATCTGCAAAACCTACGTTGAACATACCGTTGTGTCTCAACCCGGCACTGGTGTTACCGGTGTAAGTGCAGAGAAGGAATGTCATGTCCATTGTCTCTCTGGGGGTATCGTAGCAGTCACCAAATGCAAACATCTGTGAAGGTGCCACTATCTGTGCGAGGGATATACCTGGCAAGTAGGATTGACCATCTGGCAGTACCTGCTGCCCCTCCAGCATTCCACCACCACGACGATGGATAGGCCCCCAGTTGTATCCGTAGCCTAGCAGTCTGCCTGCAGGATTGAGCGCTAGTCCCTGTGCATTCCAGAAGTTGTTCTGGTTTGGATTAGGATTCGGATCACCCTCATTCCTGTCTGGGCAGTAGAATGCCTGAATGCTCTTTACATAAGGGAACAGGGCAATGTAGTAGTCGTTATTGCAGCCCTGTCCGTTAGCCTGGCAGGGTGCATAGCCACCCCAGAGTGAGGGAGTGGTCTCATCATAATCCTGTACATACATATTAAACGCGATAGCGATCTGATCGACATTGCTGAGGCACGCAATTGCACGTGCTTTCTCTCGTGCCTGTGCAAACACGGGAAAAAGGATCGCAGCAAGAATCGCGATGATTGCGATTACCACTAATAGCTCTATCAGCGTGAACGCTGATCTTCTGGGAGTTGACATAATCATAAGTTCCTCCAAATAATGATAGGGTAGCAGAACCAGTTCGATTCACCGACTACGCTGGCGGCGATTGAACACCCCGTACAAGATATATTCCAGTTTCACGGATCAGTTTCGGTTCTGATGGTGTAATTGTACAACTACAAGTATTATGGTTCTGTTAAGGAATGATTAAATTTATGTTAAGTATTATGTGTATTAAGTAACCATAAATATGCGAGATAACTTTGTGAATTCGGGGGGATAATCCAGCTCTTCAGGAGGGATATTCAAGATGCGTTATGCTGATACCTTAGTAGCGGAGAAGCTGTAAAATACACCTACTCAAACCACATTTTCCCTGCTGTTCCATAGATGTATGGCAGCAATCAGTTCTGACGGAATTCAGGGGTGAGGCGAGTTTTTCACTGTACCTGACACGTCTAAAGTATTACGACTTCATGAAAGCCTTGATTAATATCCCTGTTTATGATACAATCTCTGATGACGTGGAGAGATGGCTGAGTGGTCGAAAGCGGCTGACTGCTAATCAGTTGTAGGTGCTTCTGTACCTACCCCGGGTTCGAATCCCGGTCTCTCCGCTCTATTATTCAGGGATCCATTGATTGTTAAACACGAATCTATCCTGAACGGTAAATAATGCTTAAACTTCGAAATGCATTTCTCCCATCCATACTCCTGCTATCCCTGCCACACTGGGCTTTTGCCAGCCCCGCTAAAATCTATGTGGAACATGCAGTGAAGGCACATTGCAATTTTGCAATTACTCCAGCAGACCTCAACAATCCTCCCATGTCTGACAATGGCAAGGTGATAGAGCTTAGAGGCACGGTAGTTGGAACAGCCGGGGAATCTGACAATCTTTACATCTCGCTAAAGTGCCCTGGGATCAATACCGACCCTATCCTTAATCACATACCCAAATCTGCAGTACCCATACTTGTCGAAGGGCAGTCTGTGAGAGTTCTCGCGAAGCTTGTTGTCTCTCCATATAGCAATGACCCTCAGTTTGTCGTACTGGATGCAGCATTAGACGCAGATGTTAAAGCCTATGTGCAACAGTTGAATGCCTCTCAAGCACAGGCACAGCTCGAGCGAACACGAGAACGAGACAACAGATATTCACAATCCCCCTCTAGAGGAGGGTTTTCTCGGATGATGGAGCCGAATGCTACGGCAAATTTTGAGTTTGCACAGTATAACCCTCAGCTCGACAGCAGAACCCGCGGGTTGTTTATTCCCTATTTTAACTTTATAACCAAAGAGAATAGCAGTCTGACAGCTCCAACAGTTGGGAAAATCACCTTCTATCTTTTACAGGATTCAGAATCTTATGGTGTAGATCCCCGTCTCATTGTGGCCATGATTATTGCAGAATCAGATTTCGACCCCAAATCCACTTCCAGCACAGGCGCAGCCGGGTTAGGGCAGCTGATGCCAGGCACTGGAAAAGACATGGGACTAACGAATCCGTACTCAATTTCACAGAATCTGAATGGCTCAGTTCACTATTTAAGATCATGCCTGGATAAGTTCGTTCAGTATGCAAATCCCAATGGCAGCCTTTCCGATCAGCAGATCACTCTGGCAATGGCATCCTACAATGCTGGCCCCAATGCGGTTGCAAAGTATGGCGGTGTCCCACCATATAAAGAGACCCAGCACTATGTGAAAAAAGTACTGGGTCTGTACCACGAGCTATGTGGAGAAAACAGCGGTTCCACAAGTTACTAGATAACTAGTCTGGTCCCTCTTGCTAGTGTAGAGCCGCTGGCAATTACGGGTGTACCACTGCTTCTGCCCTCAACAATCACTTCATCCTGAATACGACAGCCTTCATCCACGATAACATTGGAAAGACGAACATGCTTTCCTATGGAGCAGCCATCCATCACAATGCAGTTCTCCAGTCTGCAGCCGTCCCCTATTCTGCATTTCTTGCCAATGGAAGTCATACCATTGATCCAGGTGCTGGGAGCAATTGTAGTGCCGGCACCAACAGCCTGACCGGGTGCAGCTGTGTGGATTTGACCAGAGAGAATTGCCTGTGTTGCAGCAAGTAGCTGTTCCGCTCTTCCCACATCCATCCAGTACCCTTTGGGAGATGTGCCATAAATGGGAGCTTTTTCAGCTATGAGGGAAGGGAAAATATCTCTCTCAAGCGATTGTGAAATACCGTGCGGAATTTGGGCAATAAAAGAAGGCTCCAAAACATAGAAGCCCGCATTGATTAACTCTTTCCCACCCGACATCAATTCATTATCTGTGGATAGAGTTTTTTTCTTCTCTTCGCTAGGCTCCGTCCAGTCCTGAACTTTGCCCTGTTTATCAAGAATTAGAACACCATATGGATTAGGACTTGGTACTTCGGCAAGCGTGATTGTGGCGATTGCCTTTTTCTGTATATGTAACTCTATAATTTTTTCAAGACTGAAATCTGTAAGAACGTCGCCATTGAATACACACACGGTTTCATCTGGAAACATCTCTGCTGCATTTCGGATCGCTCCACCTGTTCCCAGAGGAGTATCTTCCAGAGCATAACGCATTCGCACTCCAAACGCTGTACCGTCACCAAAGTGTGCTTCAATTCTCTCTGCCATATAGTTCGTTGCAAATACGATATCGTCTACCCCGTGTTCTCTCAGCAGCGCGACCTGATATTCAAGGAATGGACGATTTGCAACTGGGGTTAAAGGTTTTGGCCGTTGGTAAGTAAGGGGTCTAAGTCGAGTACCCAAACCTCCTGCAATAATAATTCCCTTCACGCGTTTTCTCCTACTAGAGTGCGCTGCAATATATGCAATGACGCACTGTATTGTACCTGAATCCTCCCCTACCTTCATTAAATATGCCACAATACAGAGCATCTAACACACGTTGATGCTAATTATTCAATTGAAAGCAGAGGTTCATAACTTATTGTGACTGCTACACTCGTTGAGACAGAATACCAGCAAGAATCCGTCTTTAATGATGACATTTATGATGTAACTATCATTGGCGGCGGTCCGGTAGGATTATTTGGTGCATTTTATGCAGGGCTGAGAAAGATGAGTGTTAAAATCATCGACAGTCTGCCAGAATTAGGCGGGCAGCTAAGTGCCCTGTATCCCGAAAAATATGTGTATGATATGCCTGGCTTTCCGCGAGTACTCGCCGGAACCCTGGCACAGGATATGGTTGAACAGGCAATGCGATTTGAACCTGCGGTCTGTTTAGGAGAGATGGTTCTGGATTTTGAGCGCAATTCAGATAACTCTATCACTCTTACCACACAGAAGGCAACTCACCGAACAAAAACCGTTATCATTGCCACTGGGGCGGGAGCATTCAGCCCCAAGCGCCTCAATGCACCCGGTGTAGAGGAGTTTGAATCCGCCGGTGTTCACTATTTTGTGAGAAACAAATCGCAATTTGCAGGACAAAGGCTTCTTATTGTTGGCGGGGGTGATTCTGCTGTGGACTGGGCAATGAATCTCGAAGAGATTGCAGAATCCATCACTCTCATTCATAGAAGAGACAAGTTCCGGTGCCATGAAGAGAGTCTTGACTGGCTGATGAACCGCTCTCGTGTTGAAACACTTTTATGGCATGAATTACGTAATGTTACAGGGAATGGCAGAGTAACTGGCGCGACCATCTACGATAACCGGACAAACGAAGATAAAGTATTAAACGTGGATTCCGTGCTTCTTAATATCGGGTTCTCGGCTGACCTTGGTCCAATTAAACGCTGGGGATTAAAGTTGGAAGGGCAGCATATCCCTGTGACGCAATATATGCAGGTTCATGACGAGAATGGGAATGTTATTGACGGTGTATATGCAACCGGAGATATCTCGACCTATTTAGGAAAACTGAAACTTATTGCAACCGGCTGTGGTGAAATTGCTACGGCTGTTTATCATGCAAAAACGGTGGTTGATCCTGCTGCACGCTTTACACAAATTCACAGTAGCAACATGGAACTTTAGAGTTACTTCACTCAACACTTCCACTTCATTGACCTAACTTTATGTAACTTTAGTGATTGTGCTACAATCCCAATGTGTATTAAACAGTCACTATAAACATACTAAGAAACACTATAAACTTACCAGGAGGTTGTTTTGGCCAAAATCGATACCTCAGACTTCAAAAACGGACTATCCATCATATTTGATGGTGATATCTACACCATTGTATGGTTCCAGCATCATAAACCAGGCAAAGGTGGCGCCGTGATGCGCACAAAATTGAAGAATCTGAAGATGGGTGCTGTTATAGACAGAACCTTTAATGCGGGCGAAAAG
>JAJZFJ010000024.1 GCA_021805395.1 bacterium | reverse complement strand
GCCCCAAGGTGGTGCCGTATCACAGGCGGGGGTGTGGAGTCTCTAACATTGTCGTGCTCCAGAGTGCACTATACTTCCCACAGAGTGAGCGTACCGATTTAATGAGGAAATAGGGTAACTTATCATCACTGTTTAAAGATATGCAGAAGAGGTTTGCTTGTACAGTGGTTTGAGTTAATTTGAAATGCAGATCCAAAAATAATTAAAGAGATACACTGGGTAACATGAATGAAAAAGATTAATGCTATAAATAAACACTTCTCTGACTGCACTCATATCCCTGCAGAAGATAGAGATAGTGATACCCTTGCTTACCTCTCTAAACATATTGCTAAACTTCCAGATGCAAATCCTGTAAAATCTGTTTGCATGAGGCTTCTAGCAGGTGAAGAGGTGGAAGGTGATGATATCACACCATTTCTGGAAGGGATAAAACAGAACAAGAGATTTAGTCCTATCTCATTTCTATGTATATGGGCTTTAGGCAGAATGCGGTTATGTGAGTCAAATGCTATTGAAGCTTCCAAAACTCTTGCTAAAGTCTATGAAAGTCAGTTTCTTGCTTCAAAATCTAGGCTCTTATTCCGGAACTTTAAACAAAACATGTTTTATTCGATGCCATCATATATATTAATCGTAGCTTTCCTGGTATGGCAACTACATATTATTTCAAACTCTCCACCACTTAACTCCACAGTTGCTGCTGCAATCCATTTTGAAAATACTAAATATTCAGAGATTATGAGAGTATCAGAAATAGAGTTTATATCTATATTTTTTGCAATGTTAATATCTACTTGCTTTATAGCTTTTGGAACAAAGTCATACGTAAAAAGTCGATATAGAGAAGAACTAATCTCGTCCATGCAATTCCAAAAAAGACCTGAAACGGTATCTACTCTAATAGGAATGTATTTCAGGACAATTAATTCACCAATTGGACCAGTTGTTAATGTGGATGAAAATCATCTCAAAACTCTGCTTGAGATCATGACTATGGCCAATGAACAACAGATCACTTATAATGGCTCCCTGGTGATGAAGAGGTTCGGCATGCTGATCCAGTTTCTTAACAGCTCAACTCTTGATTACACTTCTGAACTCATGAGTGCCATGCTGGAAACAGTGGAAAGAACAGGAGATTCAAGCCTTGTTCCTGTTCTTATAGAGGTATCCCAAACCAATCCTTATCCATTCATCAGAGATGCCGCCCACAGAATAGGGGAAATTCTAATCAAGAGATCCTCTCATAACGAAACACTTTTACGTGCATCACAAGAGAATGAATCTGAGAATCTTTTGCGTGGCAGCAATCCTCTTCAGCGCACAGGAACTGAAGCACTTCTAAAACCGGTTTCCGGCTCCATTTCAACGCTAAATGAGTCGGTACAAAATGATACTTTGGATAGATTAGAGCTAAATGTTGGAGATGGAAAACTCAATAATCACTAATACCACCACTCTCTCGTCTTCCTAGCCATTCCTAACATCCCCATACAATTCTACTGTAAGTATCCACCTTCTTATTTCATCAGCCCTATTAGGGAAATAAAGGGAACGGATTCAACCCCTTTGCTGTAAATCTTATTACAGTCATTGGTATATTCCACGAACTTATTATTCCTGCCAGATCAATTAGATAATGTCACTTAATGGTTTGGAGTGGTATACTAATGCATTATTATATTGTGATTATAAGTCTCCTTTAGGCAGCGTCGCCGACGGAAGGTGTGGGCTGCAGACAGCACCCCAGCCGGTTAGGATGTCGTAGAGTGATGCAACACGATGAGATGTATGGCGAAGATGCCGAAGCCCACCGAGAGGCTCTATCCGTAGAGGATGGCCTTGAAGGCATTCTCATGCGTCTTGCATCCTATCGTCCTCATGCAGATGCATCTCTTGTTCGTCGGGCATTTGAATTTGCACGCGAAAAACATGAAGGCCAAGCTCGGCGAAGCGGCGAACCCTACATTACTCATCCCCTCGAAGTGACGGATATACTCTCTGATCTGGAAATGGACGAGATGACGCTTGCGGCCGGCCTGCTTCACGATGTGATTGAAGACTGCCACGTGACAATGGAGGAGATGACCGAAAGGTTCGGTGCGGAAGTCGCAAATCTGGTGGAGGCGGTAACCAAGCTCCAGATCGTTGGTGTGGATGAGGGCAAGGGTGCTTCGGATGAAGAGAAAGAGGACGAACAACCTCACCAGGCAACCATTGCCCGTCTGAAAAAAGAGGCAGAAATCGCCAAAAACGCCGCAAATCTCCGCAAGATCTTTGTGGCAATGGCGCGTGATCTCCGTGTAATAGTAATAAAGCTGGCAGACAGACTGCATAACATGCGAACCCTGGATGCAATGCCGCCAAACAGACAGTTTCGTATTGCCAGTGAAACCCTGCAGATATTCGCGCCTCTTGCCCACCGACTGGGAATATGGCAGCTAAAATGGCAGTTAGAAGACCTCTCTTTCAAATATGTAAACCCCGAAGCATACAGAGAGATCTCTGCATTAGTTGCCAGGAACAGGGCTGAACGACAGGCAGAAGTGGACGAGGCAATTCATCTGCTGCAGCAAAAGCTGAAGGATGAGGGTGTGGACGGTGTGGTGATGGGACGCTCCAAACATCTCTACAGCATCTACAACAAGATGAAGCTGCAAGGTCTGGAGTTTACGGATCTCTATGACCTCACAGCGCTTAGGGTAATGGTACACACCCGTGCAGAATGCTATCAGTGCCTGGGTATAGCAAGTGCACTCTGGCCTCCCATCCCCGGAATGTTCACAGACTACATTGCACAGGCAAAAAGTAACCTCTACCAGTCCATACATATAAAAGTTCTCGGTCCCAAATCCACACCCCTTGAAGTACAGATTCGCACATGGGAGATGCACCGCACCGCAGAGTTTGGAATTGCTGCACACTGGCAATACAAAGAGGGTGGAAAAACAAGCGACAAATTTGAGAGACGTCTCTCTTTTCTCAGGCAGCAGCTATTCGACTGGCAGGCAGACAGCCGGGATCATAACGAGTTCATGCGTAACGTTACGGAGGATCTCTTCACCGATCAGGTATTTGTCTTTAGCCCCAAAGGCGATGTCATCGATCTACCTGCAGGCAGTGGGCCAGTGGACTTTGCCTACCGTGTCCATAGCGAGGTGGGAGATCACTGTGTGGGGGCAAAAGTAAATGCCCGCATGGTACCGCTAAGCCACCAGTTCAAGAATGGCGATGTTGTGCAGATCATCACCCGGCCGAATGCAAACCCCAGTCTCGACTGGCTGGGCTTCGCAAGAACATCCCATGCGCGCAGCAAGATTAAAGCGTACTTCAAGCGTGTTAATCAGGCAGAGAACATTCAGCATGGACGAGAGCTGTTAGAAAAGGAGCTGTCGCATCAGCTGGAACGTGACCCTCATGGATGGGGTGACAACCCTCGAGACCTGCTCAAAGACGAGCATCTGCGAAGCATATCTTCACATTTCAATATGCCTTCGGAAGTTGAGCTTCTCGCCTCCATTGGTTACGGTGGAATAGCATCGCTCACTGTAATCAACCGCCTCAAGCCCACACCGCAGAACGAGCCCAGCATTGTGATTGGCGGCAAGAGAGCGGATGACCGGAAGCTCAGGGTTACAGCCGGTACACTGGATACTGAGAATGTGCTGTTCCGACGCTCTCGCTGCTGCCTGCCCATTCCTGGCGACGATGTCATTGGTTACGTTACGCGTGGAAAAGGCATGGCACTTCATCGCAGCGACTGTCCAAATGCCAAGCACTACCTTGTGGTGGAAGCTGACAGGTGTACTCCCGTTGAGTACGTAGGAAACGAAGGGCAGGTATACCAGGTTTTCCTGACGGTTGTTTGCAGCGACCGAACTGGTCTGCTTGCAGATGTCGGTGCGGTTTTCGGAGAAGGTAAAACGAATATTACAGCGGTTAAAACACAGTCGCATCGCGATGGCACTGCCACTCTGGATCTCGCGATTGAAGTACGAAATACTGAACATCTCGACGACATCATACGGCGTGTGTATGGACTTGGTGATATCCTGGATGTTCATCGATCCACTGGTGGCCGCGAGGATGCAAGGGACAAATAGCTCCGTCTTGTGTCCGCATCAGTTACAGTCTGGCATTACTCTTGCATTCCTAATAAACATATATGTAGACACAATCTGGAACGTAACTAACTGCACTCCGGAGCAAATGATCAGTGTATAGCTAAATGCATGCATTTATGGCTGAGTGACAGCCCATCTCACGTTCCCACTATGGCCAATGCTCTCCTATCATACAGTTGAATTGAATGTTATTTCGCCGTCACACTCATATTTGAATTATACATTTCGCAATCACATAAATCATATGACTCTATGCAAGTATGGCGGGGACTTCTCTGGAAGAAAGCTTTATAATTTCCCCTAAAGATGGAATAGATAATTATCAAGCACTCACTGCTCATAATAGATTAATTACAGTTTGGAGCATATTGTATGTCTTTTCTACAGTTTGACGAAGGGATTGCACTCTCCCTCGCAGATATCCTCAGCTCTCTCTCCTATGCCCTGGATCTAACCAGTGGTCAGCCCATGGGGCATTCTCAACGAAGCTGCCTGATTGCGATGCGAATTGCAAAAGAGATACAGATACCCGAAGAGCTTCAGGATGTGCTTTACTACGCAGTTTTGATGAAAGATCTCGGTTGTTCGAGCAATGCTGCGAGGATGGCAAGCATATTCGGCTCCGACGACATCGGTGCTAAGAGAATGTCAAAAATTACCGATTGGTCGAATGTAATTGAGGCCACCAGATATGTAGCTGCTAACACCCTTCCAAAAGGCTCCCTGCTGGCCAGAGCCAGAAAGATGATGCAGGTTGCGGCAAATCAGCATGAGATCTCGGATGGAGTGATGGAAACAAGGTGTGATCGTGGTGCGATGATTGCACAGCGCATCGGGTTGGGTCCGGATGCTGCTGATTGTATTCGTGGACTTGATGAGCACTGGAATGGACATGGCGGACCAAATCATCTTAAAGGTGACAAGATACCAATTCTTGCTAGATTAGCATGCATATCACAAACGCTTGAGGTTTTCCTAACCACTTTTGATTTAGAGACAGCTTATGAGATGATAAATCGACGCAGTGGCAAATGGTTCGATCCTGCACTGGTACTGGCATGCGAAAGCTTCCATAACGATCACGATTTCTGGAGACAAGTGAGGGAAGAAACACGAGAGGCACTTCTTAATCTGGAAGTGAGAGCGTCTATTGAACATGCCTCCGAGGAACGTGTTGATTCCATCTGTCAGGCATTTGCAGATGTAGTGGATGCTAAATCCCCTTTTACGGCAGAACACTCTTCCAGGGTATGCACATATTCTGTGGCAATTGCCCGGAATCTTGGCTTTACTGGCAAACAGCTTACAGAGTTGAGACGGGCTGCCCTGCTTCATGATGTTGGCAAACTCGCAGTCTCCAACAGTATTCTTGATAAGAACGGCAAGCCAACCGATGAAGAGTGGGCTGCAATACGGAAACACCCCTACTATACACAACAGGTGCTGGGTAAGATTGCAGGATTTGAGAGAATTTCTGAAATAGCGGCAGCCCATCATGAGCGGTTGGATGGCAAAGGTTACCATCAGAATGTCCCTGGAGAAAAACTGGATCTTGATATGAGGATTATAACGACAGCAGATGTTTTTGATGCACTCTCCGCAACAAGACCCTACAGAGGAGCACTGCCTCTTGAACAGGTCTATTCCATCATGGAGAGAGATATAGATACAGCCTTTGATCCTCTGTGTATTAGTGCAGTGAAAGACTGCTATCCATCTGGTAGTACAGATCTCAGTCTAATAGCCAGCAGGCTTGCTGCCTGACAAACAGGTATGTCTTGTTTCACCTAAAACTTTCCAATGTATGGAATGGATTATCAGGTTATTGACGAGGGTTGTATCAACTACTCTGGTCTCTGAAAAGTACCGCTTTTGCCTCCGCTCTTTTCAAGAAGCATGATGTCTGTTATGACAGCGGTACGGTCTACTCCCTTTATCATATCGTACATTGCAAGAGATGCTACTGTTACAGCTGTGAGAGCTTCCATCTCCACGCCAGTGTTACCGGTAGTTGCAGTTTCCGCCTTAATCTCAACCCCGTCCTCCACAAGCCGAATGTCAACTTTCACAGAGCTTAAAGGGAGCGGATGGCAGAGCGGTATTAACTCCGATGTCCTTTTTGCGCCCTGTATCCCAGCTATTCTTGCGACAGCAAATGCATCTCCCTTAGGTAGAGACCTGTCGCCTAGAACTGCAACTGTCTCAGACGCCATCCGTACCCTTGCACTCGCCACCGCACGCCTGAATGTCGCTGGCTTTTCTGAGACATCCACCATGCGGGCATTGCCCTCATTATCAAGATGGGTAAGTTTCATGCGCTGCTGTTCTCCTGTTAGTTATAGTGCCTGCTTCACCGCGAATACACATCCACTGCTGCCGGTAAGCCAGCAGGAAGTGGGTGGATTCCTGGATGAAGGGTGTGAGCAAGGATCTCAAGGCTGTCTACGAGACGCGGGCCAGAGCGGCTGAAATAGGCGTTGCCGTCCGTAATGTACACCCTGCCCTGTTTAACTGCTGGCAGTGACTGCCACCCGCGCAGCTTCTCAACGATTGGAATGTCTTCCAGCGTACGGGCAGCCGTATAGCCACAGCACGATATGAACAGCACATCCGGCTCGCACACCTGAACCTGCTCCCATGTTGTTGTTACAGAAGGCAGTCCTGCGCGCCCCAGCACATCCCAGCCGCCAGCCATCTCCACAAGCGACGGGTTCCAGTGTCCGCCATTGAAAAACGGATCCAGCCACTCCAGAAACGCTACCCTGGGCCGATTTTCACGTGGTATGCTCTCGGTTCTTCTCACCACACAATCCACTCGCTCGCGCAGTTTCCCTAGCTCCAGTTCTGCCTTATCTCTACATCCGGTGGCATCGCCCACAAGCAGCAGAGTATCAAAAACCTCCTCCAGCGACATCGGCTCCAGATTAACCACGCGGGGATTACCCGGCAGCGTACATGCCGCTCTCTTTACCTCAGCCTCTGCAACTGCACACACATCACATAGTGCCTGTGTAACCATAAGATCTGGCTTAACGCGTTCCAGCACCTCCATGTCCAGTGAGTACAAAGCAAGATCGGTCTTGAGGCGTTCCCTCACAAGCTGATCTATTTCCAGACTGGTTGCATCATGAGGAATAAGTGTTTTGGTGACTTTCGGCAGCTCTTTCACAAATGGAGGGTAGTCACACTCATGTGTAACACCTACAAGGCTGTCAGCCAACCCCAGAAGACAGACGATCTCGGTGGCCGACGGCAGCAGCGATACGATCCTCATTCCGAACCCCTTTCAGATTGGAGCAGTACATCCGCAAACACAAACCCATCCCGTTCCACAACCTCGCCCTTAACGATACTTAGGGGATGCTGGAACATCGGTCCGTCCCACACACAGCTATGAAACTCGCCATTTTCCCCACATGGGTCACATCCCTCAGGAAGCGCAGAGATCAGTTCATCGTCAAACTCCTGTCCAGCAAATTTTCTGTTCAATACTGCCGGATTCACGCAGGTTATCACTGCTTTCATGCCGCTGTGTATCATCTCTTCTGCCAGATCTCGCGTTTGCAAGCCCCAAACTGGATAGAGAGGCAACAGACCGGCACGAGCCGTGAGAGCATCACGATAGCTTCGAATATCTTCCAGGAACAGGTCACCAAATGCCACATGGGAAATGCCGTACAGTCTTTTTGCCTCTTCAAGACCGCAAAGGAAAGCAGCCTCATACTGATCATTGCTGCATGGCCAGGGGATATTGACCGGAAGAAGAGGAAGCCCGGCTGCTGATGCCTGTGCCTCCAGTACAGAGCGGCGTGTGGAGTGCATTGCCACCCTGTCGAAAGCTGCATTCAGCGTAGTGGCAAGAGCAACCACCTCCACCTCTCCAGTCATCTGGAGCCTGTGCAGT
>JAJZFJ010000241.1 GCA_021805395.1 bacterium | reverse complement strand
GATGAACTATGGCTAGTTTTACTTGGGGAGGACATGGACATATCTGTTCAAATGCACCACCAGTCCAGGAATATATTCCGCTGGCGACCAGAAGCTGATGTGTAATTGGTGCCTCCTGTTTTTTCTTGACTCCTTTTACTGGAGGGCTTGCAACAGGAGGCACAAACCTGCCGCACATTAAAGGATCCCCCTCCCACCCAAGGAAGGAGAAGGATGTGTCGGTTGCAAATCTGAAACCATCCCAATGTGCCACCACTACAGTCCGGCGGGGATCATCAGGCTTTGGTCCTGCAAGCAGTTCTACCAGGTTCTGATTATCGTTATGAAGAATAGGAGCAGATTCTATCAACTTAACCTTACCATCAAGAGGTGTTGACCAGGATTCTGCAAAGATCACCTGAAATGGGTCAGGATTCTTCTGGAAGCCAGGTAAAACTTGTGCCAGACATGTGTTACTTATGCCCAGCATTACAGCAAGAAGGCACAGCCAGAGTCTCACTAAGCCACTCCGTTTTTTAACGATCCCACACCAGGAATGGTAACCTCTACCTCATCTCCAGATTTCAAAAATACTGGTGGATTTCTGTATACTCCAACACCGCCGGGGGTTCCAGTGGACAGAATGTCACCAGGCATCAGTGTCATTGTTTGAGATAGATATGAGATAAGATATGGGATTTTGAAGATCAGATTCGAAGTATTCGAGCTTTGCATCACTTTATTATTCAATGTGAGAATTATATCCAGATTGCCCGGATCTTCAACCTCGTCAGTAGTTACAATGTAGGGACCTATCGGGAAAAAAGTGTCCGGCGATTTTCCCCTTGTCCACTGTCCGTCAGACTTCTGAATATCTCTTGCAGTGACGTCATTTGCACACATATACCCCACCACATGAGTCATTGCTGCTTCTTCAGGGATATTACGGCCAGGTGTTCCAATCACCACGGCAAGTTCAGCCTCATAGTCTATTTTGTCAGATACCTCCGGAATCAGAATATCTCCCATAGGATTACTTATGGCAGTTGCATACTTTGCAAACAGAATTACTCTTTCCGGGATTGGCTGATTCTGTTCTTCACAATGATCTCTATAGTTTTGGCCAATACACAATATCTTTTGAGGATCTGAAATGGGAGCGAGGAGTGTAACTTTGTTCAGCGGTATGTGAACCTCTTCAGAAATCATTCTACTTGCATTTTCCAGATTTGCGCTTCCACCTCTCAGGAAAGCTGCCATGCTGTCCTGAGCGGGGGCAATTGATGAGAGATCGATCACGGAGCTTAGATCTTCACTTAACACACCAATCTTTTTCATTTCACCATCTGAATATCGTACGAGTTTCAAAAATCTTCCTCCTTCAGATCCTGCCGGTAATATAAGGACGTACAGTGTTAAACGGTTTTACATGTAGAGCAGTTGGGATTACTCTGCTTGGACGACCAGTAACGCTCCGCAAGAATCACCGCAGCAATGTCATCACATGGTCTGTCCGGTGTGCGCAACGCCCGGGGAAGCAGCCGCTGCCATCCACGCGGGGCGTTTTGTGACAGGTAGCGTTCCCGGGCCTGTTCGGTTGTATTTCTTTCATCCACTTTTTCAATTCTGACTCCGGGAAGTTCCTCATTTAGATGTCTCAGGAGAATATTGCAGCTTGTCCCATCTCCCAGTGCCACAGCCTCAGGATGATATGTTTTAAAAAGCTGCAATATCTCTCCAAGCACACTTTCAGTCTCGATAAGTCTACAAATAATGACCTCACGATTTTGTCCTACCACAGCAATACCGCACTTGCTTCTTCCTGGATCAACTGCAAGTACAACTGGCTGGTTTTCCAATGCCATCTCATTCACTCTTTCCTGTTGACGTAACTTCCAGTTTGAGGTTACTGGCATCAAGTAAATCGGCTGAAGTAATAGTTGTAATTGCTACTGCCTTCAATTCAGAAGTACCTTTTATGTTATGTATTCTGTTTGCAAGTTCAACAAGTGAAAACGGACCGAAGTTTCCAATTTCACTTTCGCCATTTTTCGGGTCCATTCTTGGCACTATCCCTGCTTTATGTGCTGCTTTCTTCACCTGATCCTGAAGGAATGTGGCAATCTCCTGAAGGAGTTCTCTGCTTGATACCCCACCTTTTAACGTGCAGGTTGCAAGTACTTCACCTGGTTTAAATACAGGTCTCAAAGGGTACGTATTCAAAGTTACAGGACACTGCTCACCTTCGACAGTATTCACCGCTGAGGTAACAACTACTAATGTTGAAGCACCAGCACCAGATAAACGATTCGCCATAGCATTCAAAGATGTATTATCTGATGTTGTTATTGGTTCCTTGGTACCCGAGATTATGTGTACTGCAAGATTACCCGATACAACAGCTGCACCATAGCTCATGGCAACCACACTGGAATGCCGAAGTCCATTTTGGAGTATAGATTCAGCTGCAGCTTTCGATAAATTACCAGGTACCACGAAGCGATACAGTTCTGCGCCTGACCGAATACAAATCCTCTCCTCTCGCAATCGGAGATAACTGGTAACCAGTTCATTACCTGTTCCGGGGGTAATATCGGTGATTATGGCTGCCTGCTGGCTAAGGTCTTTCAATCTCTGTTTAGCCTTTGTCAGTTCTAAACGTGTCTCCCTGTACTGATAAGACTCTTCTCTACTCTGTTTGCCAAGACTGCTGTTCCCAACTGCCAGTGTCTGATTTACACGCGTTAACTCTAGCTGTTTGTTTTGAATGGCTACCAGTCTTAATCGTGACTGATCAAGCTTTTTCTGCGTTGTCGCCAGCATGTTTGCCACTCTCTGCAACTGGATTGTCTCATCTGCCAGTTGACCAGTGGTGTTTTTGAGATGCCGCTGGCTTTTCGAAAGCAGAAGTCTGTTCTTTTCAAGTGAGTTCTTGGTTTGGGCAAACTGGGTTTCGGTTAGCTTAAGAAGTGTAACTTCCTTTTCACGCTCAGAACGTAACCTGTGGTTTTGTCGGATTGCTTCTTCTCCATGCAGAATAACCTCTCGCAGTGGAGCAGATACTATTAAGAGGGTTAGAATACTGAACAGAGAGATAAAGGCACCGGTGATTGTTGTGAGAAGTATAGCAGTATGTTTGGGACGCATCCCAAAAAGGGACACACGTTTCCTTCCCCATCGCCTGCCCTGCAGATCACCATAATAGGAGATGAATCCGCCCAGCACAACCAATAGTATAAGAGATGCAATCGTCCAGAACATGGTTTCAGCCCTCCGGCTGTAACTCTATTTCGAAGCCCGTATCATTAACAGTACACCGAGTGTGGCTCCCACAATATCTGCAAGGAAGCTGGCAAGTGCAGGCGGTAAACCACCATTCTGACCAACAACATACATCGCGTGGTAGAAAACCCAGTACAGAAACACAATAAAAATCGCCATACCAAAGCCAAAGTTTCCTCCAGCACCCCGTCGAGTATTTAAGCCAAGTGCAGCTCCCACAAGTCCAAAGATGATGCTGGCTAAAGGAAGTGCAATCTTGCCATAAAGATCCACTTCCTTACCTCTTGCCTCCACAATGCGGCCTGCCCTCAAGTCTTTTTGAATATCGCCTCTAAGTTCTAGCAGACTCAAGCGGTTTGAATCCTGAACAACTCCATTAATCACTTCGTTAAATGATTTACCTACTGTGGTAGATTCTGGTAGAATTTTAGTCTTATTAAAGTGGATAAGCTGAGGTATCAGTCTTCCAGTTTTAGTATCCAGCGCATATATTGTGATATCGCAATTCAGATAAGTCCAGTTGAGTCCTGTCTGATCCAGTGCTCCAGAGACAGCCGCCTGTGCTCTTGCACAATGAACTACAATCTGCACACCACCATTCCATGGCGGCCTGCTACTGTATTTGACGATTGTAACCTCTTTTAGTGTACGATTTTTTCTATCATAGCCTCCCTGAACTTTCACAGTCTCCTCAATTGTTTGGTCGGTACTATTTTGAATGTCGTACGAAAGAGGCCGGTTGGATTTCAGAAGATGCTGTACTGCTGTCTGCTTCACATCGTACATGGCACGAGTGGCAGGTGGGACAACTGTTTCATCCCATACAAACGCCACAATACTAACGCATGCCCCAAATATTAGAACTGTGCGTGCCATTCTTGGAAAGCTGATTCCAGAGGCGAAAACAGCAACTGCTTCACTATCACTCGAAAGTCTACCAAAACCCATCAGTGCAGCCAGCAGCATTGCCATTGGAAACGTCTGGGTAACCACCGAAGGCAGCGCGTAAACAATGAATGCCAGAACTTGAGGCAGGGGTACACCCTGAGTGATCAGGCTCGTTGCCTGAAAGAGAAAACCGGCCGTAAAAACCAGCATCATGAACATCATGAGACCGGTTAAGAATGGACCAATGAGTTCTTTTAGAACGAGTTTATCTATCAGTCGCACTATTGTCTCTCATATCCGTCTCAACCGGTAAATGTGCATCGGGGGTGGGCTGCAGAATTATCTCATTACGTCCGAATCGCTCTCCAAAATATGCAGATCTGGCTTCAGGATCGCTTAGTAGAGATCTGGAAGGTCCAGATGCTCTTCGTTTTCCATCCGCAATAATATAGGCACGTTCAGTAATGCGCAGCATTGCTTCCACATTGTGATCGGTAATTAGTATTCCAATCTGTTCTTCAGACTGCGCCAACTCGTGAATAATACTCCCAATATCATCAATGGCAATTGGATCCACGCCTGTAAAAGGCTCATCTAGAAGAATAAACTTTGGCTTGGTTGCCAAGGCTCTGGCAATCTCCACTCTTCTCCGCTCACCTCCAGACAGTACTTTACCCAACTGCTCTCTCAAGTGCGAAATATGCAGCCTCTCCATAAGCATGTCAGTTCGTTCCTGCTGCATCTTCCTGGCTAATGGCTGCATCTGTAAAACTAGAAGAAGGTTTTCCTCTACGGTGAGATTTCGAAAGACAGACGCTTCCTGGGGCAGATAACTAATTCCGGCTCGTGCGCGTTGATACATTGGCTGACGTGTTAAATCTTTAGAGTCCAGCTGTACAGTTCCACTATCAGGCTTCACCAGTCCAACAATCATGTAGAATGTAGTGGTCTTTCCAGCTCCATTAGGACCGAGTAAACCCACCACTTCACCCTGATTTACTTCAAGGGAGATCCCATCCACAACCCTTCTGCCCCTGTATTCTTTAACAAGGTTCTCTACCTCAATTTTCATGAATGGGCTTTTACCTTTTTGGCAGGAGTACCTGTAGATGAAGGATTTGGAGTTATGCTAACACTAGCTGAATGATTGTTTGTAAACCAGTCTATTATACTCTTTGTTAAATTTAATACTACTTTATCGTTTATTTTATCTGTATAAGATATGGATGTTTTTTGTCCAGTCAATTTTATGGCAAGTATAGAAGGACCATTAAGGGTTAGAACAGAATCAGTGACAGGGTTCTTGCCGGACGCTAACAGAAGATCAAATGACTTCGTGTTCCCATTCACTCCTAATACAGTTTTTATTAGTTCTCCAGTTTTAGGTGCTCTCGTTTGGGGTGTATAGTAATGAAACTGTACACCCCCACTTGCGTGTATTTCAGTAGGTGATCCATCAACTGGCATTTTTGCAGTAATTAATGAGCTTGTAACCTGGGCAGTTGTTCCCACAGGATCCACGGAATAACTAAGGCTGCTGTTTGCTCCGACAATTTTGTACTCATTGTTGCTGTCGGAAAACAGCTGATCGAAATTTGCGAGGTTGAATCGCTCCGTCAGCTGGTCCGTTACTGGCAGATTTGCAGCTCCGCTAAAAACGACTAACTCAGCATGATCTGTAGCTGCTGTCCCCTTAACAGATAGATCTGATGTGCCTGCAGTAGGGATTTGCATCTCTTCAGCCTGAATACTAATCTTTCTAACTAACGCTTTCTTGTCATTCATCTCTGTATCCAGAACATGAATATTACCGCTTAGGTGCATCAGTTTTGCTTTTTCGCTATAATTCAAGCTGCTGCAATGGCCGTTAAGTGATGTTTCAGTCGTTAAAGAAGGTTTCCAATCAAGGCGTGTCACTATCCCAGAGTTCATATCCAGAGAGAAATTTTGCGGACTGAAATCTGCTAGAATGGAGTTTGTAGTGGTGATGCCGGACATAGAGAGCGGACCATTTTCTATATCGACACTTTCTGAAGCTCCCGTAATGTGTACCGCCTCAGATTTGTTGAATAGTGCCTTTGTAAAATGTTTGATGGTTACCGCTGCATCCTTCAGGTTCCTGCTTTTTGAATATGATAGCACTGGATGAAACTGCATGAAATCTGAGGAAGAATCTCCTTTTATTTCCACAAACCTGTCTGAACCTATGTGAATGAGTAATGAGGTTGCATGAATGATTCCTGGAGACGAAAAAGCAGTTTTGTCCTGTACTTTCGCCTCCAAATTTCCACTCATTGCGAGCAAGCCTTCTGCCTGCTCATACTTTGCTTTAGCAGCTGAACCAGTAATTGTTCTCACCATACTGGCATGTTTCTGCACTATGCGGTAAGTAATTGGTCCTGTAAATGAAGCAATGTATGTGGAGTTGCCAGATTTGTTTACACTGGTTATCTTTACTTCACCTGAATGAATGACAAACTGGTTTGGATCCCTTGAATTGACCGTTTCTATCGTAACAGGAGGATAAAAGGTAGCAGATTTGTTGTTGAACAGGTAACCTCTAGCGTGAGGAGAAGCAACTTTTATGGTGCCAAATGTCTGGAAAGATAGAGGAGTTGAGTTTGATACGGAAGCCTCTAAATTGAGTTCCAGTATGGGTATTGCACATAAACATATCAGCAGCGACAGCCACTTGTGTCTCATTAGTAACTCACTTCACCTGTAACTGTATTAAATTTCGCGGTTGGTCCATTAAGAGTATGCTGTCTGCCAGCGGAATCCATGTAAACTACAAATACATTCCCTGTAGCTACAATTTGGTGTAAACGGCGATTCCAGACTAATTGATTCGCAGTAATGGATAACGTTTTCCCTCGTAGTGAATGAAGGTAAACGTGTCCTTCTGCCCTTGCAATCTGCTCATTTTGATTAGCCATAACCAGATCGGCTACAAGTCTGTAGGTTGGTTTACCCCGAGAATTTAAAGTTGCATCCACATTATTAAGCAGCACATTCAATGAGCCATTCTGGAATTTGATGGTTGCATGCAGCGCATCAGCTTTAAGTTCAGGAAGAAGTGGACCATTAATGTTTTGTGAATTTGTACCCACTAGATTAATCTGGCATCCATCTCCTTCAAGTAACCCTGGAGTATTAGCCATTTTCTCCAGTTTCGCACTCTTGGCCATCTCCTGTTTTAGCTCTTTTTGGTATGCTGCCTGATTAGAACAGCCGCTTAAAACAACGATAGGGAGCAACACAAATGCCAGTCTCATACTGTACTTTCAGCAAGTGTCTCAAGCGGGATAATCTTCACGCTGTCTACACGCTGACGGAGCTGTCCACATGCTGCGGATATTTCATGTCCTCGAATCATACGCTGTGTGGTGATTCTACCTGCTTTCTGTAGCGTCTCTTTAAATGCCTCCACCTGACTTTTAACTGGCTTTCGAAATCCCCGCTTTGTATCCACATAATTAAACGGTATGAGATTAACATTACCCGGAAGCTTGCTTTTCTTAAGTAACTCAGCAAGTGCGAGAGCCTGTAAAAGGCTGTCGTTCACTCCACCAATTAAAAGGTATTCAAAAGTAAGATTTCGCCTTGTGTGAATTGCATAATAGTAACAGGCTTCCAAAATCTCTTCAAGTTTCCATTTTTTTGCTGTGGGAATGAGTTCTGCTCGAAGCGCATCATCCGGGGCATGAAGTGAGAGGGCAAGTGTGATTGGAAGATTTTCATCAGCAAGCTTTTTTATTGCAGGTGCCACACCAACTGTAGAGACTGTGAGATTCCGCAGAGAAATGCCCACTTCGGAACCCAAAAGCCGTAAACTATCCACTGTGGCATCGTAATTGAACAGCGGTTCACCCATACCCATATAGACAACATGGCTAATGCGGCGTTCAGTCTCTTTCTGCATGCGCAAGAGCTGCCCTACTATCTCGCCAGCCGAAAGATTGCGGGTAAATCCACCTTGAGCAGTTGCACAGAAGGTACAGCCAGCAGCACAGCCAACCTGAGTCGATAAACACACCGACACTCTGTCCTTAAGATCG
>JAJZFJ010000061.1 GCA_021805395.1 bacterium | reverse complement strand
AAGAGCTGCCCTACTATCTCGCCAGCCGAAAGATTGCGGGTAAATCCACCTTGAGCAGTTGCACAGAAGGTACAGCCAGCAGCACAGCCAACCTGAGTCGATAAACACACCGACACTCTGTCCTTATACGGCAGCAGTACACTCTCCACCGTTACACCATCGGAATAGCGCATGAGGTACTTCATCGTTCCATCAGATGAAACATCACGGTGTGCTACTTCTGGTAAACCTACCCTATATTGTTCGTTTAATTTTGTTCGAAGACTGGAAGGAAGATTTTTCATCTCTTCAAACGATTCAGCAGATTTGTTGTAGATCCAGTCTGCTATCTGCTTTCCTCGAAATGCGGCTTCATCTAAACCTAAGACAATTTTAGTTATCTCTTCTGTTGTTTTACCTATAATAGACTGCAACGGTTCGTTCACCCATCCCTGTTCTTAACTTCTCTCTTCATATCTCTTTTAGTTATGGAGTATGAAAAGGATTATTTTTGTTTTCTCACTGTTCAATAATAGCTTACAGGATACCCTTTTTTCTATCTCTGAGGGGGCTGCAGTGAAAGTCTCATTGCATCTGCAACAGTTTCTGCCATTATAACCTGAATATTATCTGATTTCACCACAGAAGAAGTGCGGGGGATTACTGCACGGCTAAATCCTTGCTGCGCTCCTTCATTTAACCGTTTCTGAATTTGTCCAACCGATCTCAGTTCTCCAGCAAGCCCAACCTCACCTATGAGCAATGTGTGAGGTTCAACTGCCTGATCCCGGAAACTGGATGCTATGGCGAGCGCAACTGCTAGATCTGCTGCAGGCTCTGCAACCCTCACTCCACCCACGAGATTCACGAAAACATCCTGATTGGCTAACTTCAACCCTAACCGTTTTTCCAGCACTGCAAGAAGCATGCTCACCCTGTTAATGTCGGATCCATTCACTACCCTTCGGGGCGTAGCAAGATAAGACTGAGTTGATAGAGCCTGTACTTCAACAAGCAGCGCCCTGCTGCCCTCCAGTGCTGCCAAAACTGCGGAACCGCTTCCATCCAGGGGTCGCTCCGAAAGCAGCAGCGCGGAGGGGTTTTCTACTCCTGACAACCCCTGCTCGTGCATTTCAAAAATACCAAGCTCATCGGTAGATCCAAACCGGTTTTTCACTGCTCTCAGCAATCTGTAAGCATGCTGTCGGTCACCCTCAAACGTAAGTACGGTATCCACCATGTGCTCAAGAACTCGCGGGCCAGCCAGATTCCCCTCTTTAGTTACGTGTCCTATTAGTACTATTGGGATATGCACCCGCTTCGCAAGCGATGTTAGCAATGCTGCTGATGCACGAACCTGAGTTACAGACCCTGGTGATGAGTCGATCTGTGTGTCCTCTAGCGTCTGGATACTGTCAATAATTGCGAGCGTCGGACGACAGCTTTCGATCTGGTGGATGATCACTCTCACATCTGTCTGGGTACTCACCAAAAACCGTTCTGCACCCACACCCAGACGGTTGCTTCTTAACGCTATTTGATGAGCACTCTCCTCCCCGGAGATGTAAAGAACGGAGCGTTCTGCATCAGGACTGATGGCAATTCTATGAGCAGCCTGAGTAAGAAGAGTAGACTTGCCAATACCTGGATCACCACCAACCAGAGTAACGCCTCCAGGCACCAGACCGCCTCCAAGTACACGATCGAACTCAGCAATTCCTGAGGAGATACGAGGTCGATTATCAGGCTTTATGTCAGTAATTGACTGGGGAGTGGAGGTGGAATCTCCCAAACTCGACACTGACTGCTTTGGCTGTTTTCCCGTCTCTTTTGTGTATACATCCTCAGCAAAGCTATCCCACGCTTCACATTCAGGACATCGACCCAGCCATCGCAGTGTTTCGTAGCCACACTTCTGACAAATGTATCTGATTTGAAGACGAGCCATGCAATTTCTCTCACTGTTTCTGCAAGCACACATTCAATATGCTATGCTTGCATTTGGTTCTGCTTAGCCAAAAGAATCTGCTGTTTCTCAAGCCACTGCTGCAGGTTCAACCGTTCTTTTTCTACTGCTGCAGGGGCTGCCCTTTCCACAAAGTTCGGATTATCCAGCATACTTCGGCTGCGGGCAATCTGTTTATCCACATCAGCCAACTCTTTAGCAATTCGCTCAAGCTCTTTCTCAACATTAAGTGATTCACCCACATTCAGCAGAATTTCACCGCCTCTAACAGCACTCGAAACCCATTTTCCTTCGACTGGTGCAGCAGGCAGCACAAGAAATTCGCTGAGACGAGCAAGTTCTGCGATGATGTTCTGATTTTTGGTCAGAATTACTTCTAACTGCTCCGAGCTAGCTACCGCCGCCCCATTGATTCGCTTGCCAGGTGGAATACCCAGTTCAGCTTTCAGGTTCCGCATAGAGCGAATAGCTTCTATTGTCAGATCCATAGCAGTTACCTCATCGGAATCCAGTAACTCGCTGTCTTCTACAGGATACGAAGCCAGCGAGATGGATTCTCCCTCTGAGCGATAGGGTAGATGCTGCCAAATCTCTTCTGTTATGAATGGAATCATAGGATGCAGTAGTCTCAGGATGTTTTCAAGTACATAACAGAGTATTGCCTGTGTGTCCGCTTTAACCTGGGCGTCTCCAGACCGCAGTTTTACTTTCGCTATCTCTACATACCAGTCGCAATAGTCGTTCCAGAAGAATTCATACATAGCTCGTGCAGCATCATCCATGTCATAACTTGCCAGGGTTGCATTCACACTCGCTATAGTGAACTGCAATCTATCGAGTATCCAGTTGTCAGGTGATGTTCTTCTTGCTTTAGGGGGTAACTCACCCGAAGCCATGCCTTCCAGATTCATGAGTACAAAGCGTGATCCATTCCAAAGCTTGTTACAAAAACTCGCCGCCACCTCAGGACGCTTTTCACTGTACCTGATATCCTGATTTTTACCAGCTTGCTGCAGCAGAGAGAAGCGGGTAGCATCTGCGCCATACTTCTCAATTATATCAATTGGATCTATTCCATTTCCTTTACTCTTGCTCATTCTTTCGCCTTTAGCATCAAGAACGGTTGCATGAATATACACATCATGGAAGGGAATTATTTTTCTGCGGCTACTATTCTTTACAACCAGACCATCTGATTCAGGGCTCAGTTCCACTGGGCGCTTCACAAAATCCATTCCACTCATCACCATGCGCGATACCCAGAGATAGAGAATTTCCTGAGCTGTGGAAAGCAGATTTGTTGGATAAAAATTTGCCAGATCTTGCGTATCCGAAGGCCAGCCAAGCGTAGCCTGTGGCCATAATGCCGAAGAGAACCATGTATCCAGCACATCCTCATCCTGCTTGCAATTAATTGTCCCTAGAAGTCGGGAAGCATCTTCATGTGTCCTGGCAAATACATACCTTCGCGATCCAAAACTACGTACTTCAAAACCTTCAGTATTCACTTGGTTTGCATCTGACTGCTCATCAGTCCACCAGATGGGTATTCTGTGCCCCCACCAGAGTTGACGACTAATACACCAGTCACGAATATTGTCCATCCATTGTAGATAGGTATTCGCATATCTTGGCGGGATGAAATGGATTAATCCACTCTTTACTGCTTCTATAGCTGGTTCTGCCAAAGCATTCATATTCATGAACCACTGTTCAGATAGAAGCGGCTCAACAACTTCGCCAGATCTTTCCGAAATAGGTGTCTGGATAGTATAGTCTTCAATTTTTTCCAGTAAACCTAATTCATCCATTAATTCCACAACTTTTTTACGAGCCTCATTCCTGTCGAGACCAGCAAAGTCTGGACCTGCCTCTTCGGTCATTGTGCCATCTTTGCCAATCACTACTCTTTGGGCCAATCCATGCCGTAATCCGCACTCGAAGTCATTTAGATCGTGAGCTGGAGTTACCTTCACAGCACCAGATCCAAATTCAGGTTTTGCATACGAATCTGCAATTAGGGGAATCGTGCGACTGGTGAGCGGTAGTTTTAGCATTTTTCCGAATAGTGCCTGGTACCGGACATCATCGGGATTTGCCGCAACTGCACTATCTCCCAGCATGGTCTCTGGTCTGGTAGTAGCAATTGTAATAAAACCACTGTTGTCTTCGAAGGGATATCGGAAGTGGTAAAGTTTCCCTTGTCGCTCTTCTGTAAGTACTTCTATATCCGAGATAGCAGACTGGAATTTCACATCCCAGTTCACTACGCGGGTTCCTCTGTAGATGAACCCACGTTGATACCAGCTCCCAAACGCCTCCATAATAGCATCCACATAAGATTGGTCCATGGTGTATCGCACCCTTTCCCAATCGTATGAGCAGCCTAAACGTTCAAACTGGTGATAGATACGTGTTCCATAGGTCTCTCGCCACTTTTTGCATCTCTCGATGAATGCTCCTCTCCCAATACCTGCTCTAGACAATCCCTCGGCGGCAAGATCTCGTTCTACAACATTTTGAGTAGCTATTCCTGCATGATCCGTTCCGGGAAGACAAAGAGTAACAAAACCACGCATCCTGTGCCAGCGGGTGAGAGTATCGAGAATGGAGTTGTTGAGTGCATGCCCCATGTGTAAACTACCCGTGATGTTAGGAGGTGGAATTGTGATGCTGTAGTGGAGCTTACCAGGTTGTGGTTCTGCATGGAAGATTCCCATACTTTTCCACACTGAGTACCATCTACTCTCAATATCATGAGGTAGATACCCAGCCGACATTTCAGAGCTGTTTGATATTGTAGACATAACTAATTCCTGATACACATATATATATTGGGCAAGAAATCCCGCGCTAATCTCTATTACCAGAGAAGAGGCGCGGGATAATTACTTTGTTAGTTGATGATTTAATATCGAGATTTACCCGACAAATCGGTTTTATTTCATCAAACTCTAAGTTATACGTCTGGAAACCAGAGGGATGAGAAATTACTTCCTGTTCTCGATTTCGCCTGACGGGTTGGTAATCATTAATGAAGCGCTCTCAGCAGATAGAACAGTACCCCATCCTCCAAGTCGGTACATTGATTTACCACACATTGAGCAATGTCCCTTGAGATCGTGTCTTCCTCGTTTGTTACACACCTGGATAGCATTCTTCATTGCACGGCGGCTTCGACAATACACGCAGTATCCCATCACGATAATTTGCGAACTCGGATGGGCAGGATCCTGCGTCGAACTCATTTCGCCGTCCGTTTGAGTAAAGGCATGCCTGTTGGCATCTCGGCAACCTCATGACCCTCAGGACATTTGTCAATGGGAAGAGCGCCCTCTTCAGTCTTGCTAAAGTAGTAGAAGGGAACCTCTCTGCCGTCCTTACTTTTGCGGATCTTGGCATGTAGAAAATAAGTTGCTTTCGATTTGTTGCTAACAACTGAGAATGGCATTTATGTACTCCTCAATAAAATGTTGTGGTATTTTCCAATTAGCCAGATGAACGTAGTGGTTCCATATCTGCAGTTCCTGGTAATGTGGCTAAATGATAGCACAGCAGACAAGGAAACGCAAGTAGCATTATCAGATTTTATGGAGATTGTGCAGCACTAGAGCGATAACAATAATGAGTATGGCGATCAAAATGAAAATCGCAATGGGATACAGCCTGGCACGCTGCCTCGCCAATCTCTCAGCTTTTCGTAAAGCTACACGCTCCTCCAGCGGGCGAGGAGTATTCTCAGTGGCAGGCGGTAGTGTGCCACTAGAAGGTGAATCAAGTATCTTGCTGCACTGCCAGCATTTATCTTTAGGCATTGCATCCTGATTTAGTGCTCCACAATGTGGGCATCGTATCTTCTCCAAATTAAGAGCAGATCTCCTTCCGTTATTTTCTCATTGGAATGAACTAACAGTTACAGAGTTTATCACAGCGTTACATATGTTTAAATAACGTGCTTGCCAAGTTTCACTGGCCAAAACTGACTCGCTGAAGCAAGTTAAACTTTTGGCCATGTCCCAAATACAACTATCTCGTCTAGTGGTTTACGTACTCTGGGAGATTTTTCTCGCTCTTGTAAGTCAACGTCAAGATTTTCAACAGGACCCGGAAAACCTGCTGCAATGACACAAACCACACGATATGGATCTGGTAGTCCAATAGCATCCTTCATTGGCTGCTCTTCCCATCCAGCCATGGGATGCATCACCAACCCTTCAGCCACTCCTTGCAAAAGCAAATTCTCAGTAGCTAGGCCACAATCGAAGAGATATAGTGGTTGTCCAGAAGCAAGGTAGTCATCCTCGGGATTTGCGCAGACCACTATAATCATAGGAGCAGAGGATGCCCACTTCTGATTACCGGGCTTAAGTGCAGATTTCACGGCATTCAACTCGGGTTCATCTTCTATAACTACAAATCTCCATGGCTGGCTATTGCTGCATGAAGGCGCCCAGCGTGCTGCTTCCAGCACTCTTAGAGACATCTCGCGAGGGATTGGAGTTGTAGCTAATGCCCTTAAACTACGCCGATTTAACAATACTTCGTTAAACTCATTTGCTTGCAATTTTCGGTCCTTGATATCTTATATGGTACTTAAATATACCATTCTCGTGCAGATATTATCTGGTGATGTGAATGGAGTGCACAGGCGAAGTATCGCTGTATTTAACTAACAATTTTTGACATGAAGAAGCAGAGAACCACTATAGTTCTTCTATGCACTACTTAATGCGATGGTGAGTAGAAAGCATAGGAGGTTATCACTAAGATATAATGAATATTCTATATTCTCTCAGTATCATGAGCTGATATAGACACATGTTCAAGCAGATATTAAATCAGACCACCTGCTCACATCGTCCATTCGATCGAATAGTTGTTCTAAGAGTGCTGGATCCATTATTTGATTAATCTTCTCCAGCTCTACATCAGTGGGTATGCCAAAGCGCTTCGTGCCAAATTTAATTAGAATTCGTTTAACAAGTGTTAATCTCCCCTGTATCCTACCTTGTCTCCTACCTTCAGCGAAGCCTTGTTTTCTACCTTCGGCGAAGCCTTTCTGAAAATAAAATTCTGCGGGTGTCATTACCTGATTAATTACCAATTCTTCTTATCCTGTCAGAAAAGTTAGCACCAAAGTATGCAATTACCCAACTCCAACGTTAGATTCCAGCATGTATTACATTGGCTTTGATATGATAAGTAGCCGCGTTACAGCAGCTGTTCCATTTCGATCTAATAATTTTAAGTTAGTTTAAAAATGATGAGTCCAACGCAATCGATCTTTATCGCACCTGAGTCTTCTGGCTAGTTTTTATTCGTACTTGAAATCATTTTCAGGCAATGTCAAGAAATCAGAGACCGCTAAGCACGAACTGTCCTAAATACCGACCAGATCATACCATCCTTTCACATCATCTATCCGTTCACATAGGTCCTCTAACTCTTCGGGATCCTGAATACTATTAATTTTAGCGAGGGTTGCAGGTGTGGGGTTACCAAATCGTTTTGTACACAATTTAATCAGAAGACGCAGAGCTTCAGCTGTTCGTCCTTGCTTTATACCTTCATCTAAGCCTTGCTTCTTACCTTCGTCTAGACCTTGTTTCTTACCTTCGTCTAGACCTTGTTTCTTACCTTCATGTAACCCTTGTTTTATACCTTCATACAGACCTTGCTTCTTGCCTTCATCCATCCCCTTCTGGGTATAAAATTCAGCAGGTGTCATTGCCATTTTTTTAATTACCCCCTTTTTCTGCTGATATAAAGCATTCTCCATTATATTATACAACTTGTCTTCCTCTTCGAGAGAGCGTTTATTTTGTACCACATTAATTACGTATTGAATTATTGGAACTTCATACTTACTCTTTTCCTCAATGGGAAGGCGCTCGAAGCTTGTTAGTGCTGAAGCAACTACTTCTTCAAATCTGGACGTGTCCGAATTCGCATCTTTCGTTATCCTGAGGGCAGCACCTAAGGGTGTGGATGCTAACTTATCATCACTTATTGACTGCAAATTAATATATAGAATCTGGAACTGAGGAACATACATGTGAAGCTCTGCTGGAACATCCATGCAATCAACAAGTGGCTTCATCTCCCATTTCCGGTCACCAACATAAAACACGATTGGAATGATAGCATGCTTCTTGCTTCGCTTCCTTTTCTTCGTTACTTCTGCCTGTTTTCTCCTCCAAAACTCCACCATATAACAGAGAATTCGAAAACTCATCTCATCATCTGGATTCGTCTGGTTTTCTTGCATGAGATAGACAGTAACAGTTGTACCATTCTCTGAAGCATAGTTAACCTCATAGATCAAATCGCTCTCAAGCTTTTGCAAATCGGGGGGAACGAGGGTGCCTTCCATTAGCTTTGCCGTTGTGAAATCCAACCGATCTGCCAGATCGATATCTGCCATAAGTAACAGCTGTTTCAAAAGCAATGGATATTGCAAAAGATAGATCAATCCTCTGTCTAACATCTCTCTAACTTTGGTAATGTCTTCTGAAGAGTTATTATTCAAGAAGAGGATCCTCTTATTATCGTAAATAGTAGTACTTGTTTCTGAATACTATACAACTGGTTGCTTTAGCATTCAGACATTCAATATGCCTGAATGCTAAAGCACAATTTTTCAATCAATCACCTCACGCCAACAGCACTCTCTAACCTGCTAACTCGCTCAATAGATGTCCATACATACAATGCACTCCGTCAAAGTTTAGTATTATTTCCAGAGGTGCACCATTCATTATACTAAACCAATGGCTCAGTATCTCTTAATAATCGCGCCATAAAGAATCCATCCATGCCATGACGATGTGGCCAGGTGCGAATGTAATTCCCCGCTGAGAGCGCATTCCAGTCACAGATTGGAACTGGAGCATCTGCCATTTTCGCCGCACGTATGGCGGTCTCTTCCAGATGCTCAGCAGCATGCTGAACCTTAAAGCACTTGCCAAAGTCGGTGGCGAGAAATGCATCCATCACGTCTTCATTCTGCTCACGCTCTATCGCACATGTAACATATACCAGCACCCCGCCAGGCTTGACCATAGGAGCTGCCTGAGCAAGAAGAGTCTGTTGCAATGCCGCCTCTTCATGACAGTTCTCTTCCCGATATCGTCCATCTGGCCGTCTTCTTAGCGTGCCTGAACCTGTGCAGGGTGCATCCAGCAGTACACAATCGGCGGATGCCTGAAGCTTACTTAGAGTATGCTGCACAGCCTTGGTAGGACGCCATTCGCCGGTTGGAGCTGCATCAACTTCCACAATCTCTACGCAGCGCACATCAGCATTGGATGCTCTCTTTTTCAGCTCCTGAAGCTTGCGTTCATTGCAGTCAATAGCATAGATTTTGCCAGTGTTCTTCATTAGTGCACTCAATGCAAGAGTCTTTCCTCCAGCTCCTGCACCCACATCTATAACCTCCTGTCCAGGATATAACCCTGTAAGCAGAACAGCCAGCTGACTGGCCTCCTCCTGAACATCAAACCATGCTTCCCTGTAACCTGGCAGTTCAAATACATTCACTCTTTCACCCAAATGAAGTGCCCAGGGCGACCAAACTCCTGGCTCACTATTTTCTAGTGCCTTCATCAATCGGGGTTGAGAAGATTTTTTGACATTGATACGAAGAGTGGTGTGTGCTCGCTGATTGAATGCAGCGGCTGCCTCTATTGCCTCGTCGGGAGGAAATAGAGAAAGAAAAGTATCAGTGAGGGTATCAGAATAGGAGAGGCAGATCCTGATGTAGTCACGTGGATTATCTTTTCCAGGTAGTGAAGACACTGCTGCATTCATAGTCTCTGAACTCACTCCTAGAGCCTGATCTACTCCTGCCAGTTTGGCAAGAAGTGCCACACCATTTTGAGGGTTTTTCTCCAAATTCATGCTGTCGAGGAGATAATGCAGCTTTCTCAATGAGCGAACATAACCGAAAGCCAACTCTGAAGCCTGCCTTCGCTCATGTGAACCGAGCCATTTACGTGCCCTCAGCTCCGCAGTGATCAACCTGTCGGAGGATGGGCTGCCTGCTGTCTCCCAGCGGGCAACCATCTCTTGAGCTACCTGGATAGCACGAGAAGAGTAGACTGCACGTTCGCGTCGTTCACTCTCCAATTTGCACCAACGATACTATTTTTGCTGCAGCTTCCTGCATGGTGTGTGCTGGCACTAAACTGGAGCCTTCCAGAATGGCTGCGCCTTCGGCTGCCCTGGTTCCAGCAAGTCTGACTACTATTGGAACCTGAATATCCATTGATTCTGTGGCTTTAAGAACTCCTTTTGCCACTTCATCGCATCTCGTGATACCACCAAAGATATTAATGAGTACTCCTTTCACATTAGTATCAGACAGCACAATTCCCAAGCAGGTTTTAACACGGTCTGCCTGTGCACCACCGCCAACATCCAGAAAGTCTGCGGGCTTTCCACCGGCTCGCTGCACTGCATCCATGGTAGCCATTGTCAGACCTGCTCCATTGCAGATTATGCCTACATCTCCTCCTAATCTTACATAAGCTATGTCTTGTCGATGAGCCTCTGCCTCAATTGGATCGTCTTCACTTTCCTCGGCATAGCCAGCGAGTTCGGGATGTCTAAACATTGCACTCTCATCAATATCAAACTTGGCATCTGCTGCCAATACTCTTCCATCATCGGTTACAGCAAGAGGATTAATTTCGGCGAGGGAGGCATCTGAACCAACAAAGGCATTATATAACTTGCGCAAAAATCCAGCCACTTTATTGATGAGGGCTGGTTCGATTTTAGCTTTAGTACACAGTGAGCGAAGCTGGTAATCACATACCCCTTCCATAGGATCCACCACAAGGTTTGCGATGGCATCTGGATCTTCTTCAGCAACCGCTTCGATATCCATGCCGCCTTTGGCACTAAGAATAATCACATTGCTGCGAGTATTTCGATCGGGCACTACTGCAGCATAAATCTCCTTCTCAATCTTGATTGGCTCCTCAATCAGCACTTTGTTAACCTTAATACCTTCAGGCGCCTGATGAGTCTTCAGTATCATGCCAAGCATCACATTTGCAATCTCGGCACCCTCCTGGGGATTTGAAGCCACCTTTATACCGCCAGCCTTACCACGCCCTCCTGTATGAACTTGTGCCTTAACAACTCCTATCCCACCTAAAGACTCTATTGCAGATTGAACACCCTCCACAGTGGTTGCAACACCTGCATTTTTAGGTACCGGAACTCCATAGTGAGCAAGTACCTCTTTCGCCTGATACTCATGAATCTTCATGTAATAGTCCTTTCAGTCTCAATCTTCACTCTTATATAAACCAGTCAACATGTTTCAAGATTTAGATCTGTTCTCTGTTTTCTCGAAGCCTGACGTTTGCATACAGTTAGATGTGAGACATATCTTTATAACTCTTTACAAAGAGTATACACAATCTATCCTCTTTCATGAAACAATTGGGATGTACGGAAGAGTAATAGCAGGGAGAAAATGAGCCTGGAAATGTGTGCACTAACGCTTACTTGTACGAGGTTAAGCAGAGCAAAGCAGAGCAAAGTAGAGTGATCCAATCAATATCCATAAGACAAGCATAGAGTGAACCAAGGCAGATGTCAACACCTTATCTGTATATTCTGCATACCTGACAAGATGTTGACATGCCTCCTGATATCTGGAGTTAACTATCCTTTGCGGCGTCGAAGTACCTCATCTGCATACACTGCTACAAGGATAATGGAACCTGTAACTATCTCCTGCCAGAAGGATGAGATACCATTGAGATCTAATCCCATGCCAATGAGACCCATGATAAGGGCGCCTATGGCACTCCCCACAACATTCCCAACTCCGCCAAACAGACTTGTGCCTCCCACTACAACCGCAGCAATCGCATACAGCTCATATCCCTGCCCTGCAGTGGGCTGGCCACTTACAAGACGGGACATGAGAATGATTGCAGCAACTCCAGCAAGTGTTCCAGAAAGAATGTAGACTAACAGGAGAGTTTTGTTTACATTTATACCAGAAAGTCTTGCAGCCTCTCTGTTTCCTCCAATGGCATACACCTGCCTTCCAAAAACCGTTCGACTCAGGATGATGTGTGCCACAAACACCACAAGGAGAGCCACAAGTGCAGAGAGTGGAATCGGACCTATGTACCCCATTCCAATTGCGGTAAATTTGTTTTGCAGCAGGGCATTCCTTGCAGCAGCCATTGGCTTCCCTGGGGACAGTGTACCAATGGGAGAGCCATTCGTAATTACATCAGCTAAGCCTCTAATTGCCCACATTGTTGCCAGGGTAACTATGAAGGGCTGCATTCTCAGTTTGGATATGGCAATTCCATTCAGCAGACCCACTGCAGCACCTGTGAAAAACCCTGCCAGTACCGCTAATACCATGGCTCCCGAACCAAATCTGGAAACCAGCGTGGGATCCATCAGGGTGAGAGCTGTAACTACCCCCACAAGACCCTGAATAGATCCAACGGAAAGATCTATACCTGCTGTGATGATTACGAAAGTCATCCCAACAGCTATGATCGTATTCATTGCAACCTGTTCTGCCAGATTTTGCAGTGCCTCTACTTGGCGAAAAGTAGGGGTTGTTACCCACAGCAGAACAAATAGCACGATGAATACAGCGAATATCCCTGCATTTGGACCAATTTTTATTGATCGGTTTGTTGTTTTATCTCTCAGTTCTGGTTGAACTGTAGACTCTGGTGAAGTTGAATGCATTAATTATCTCAGCGTCTTTGAAGAAGCTCTAATGTTTGAAAGTTGACTTTGTTACGAGACCAGTTGGAATTGGTACTTTGGGAGGTAATGACTGACCATTCAGATATCTCACAATCGCATCCACTGTGGTGACACCAATTAGATCAGGAAACTGAATGGCATCTGCCTTTAGAGGACTGGTTCCAGAAGAGATGTAGTTTTGCGCCTCTGGTGTTCCGTCAAACCCCACGACATCCACACCTGTTTTGTTCATCTGTTGAAGTGCTGATAATGTGCCCAATGCTACGGGATCATTAATTCCAAAGATTACATTTATGTTTGGTGTAGCTGTGAGAAGGTCGGTAGCTTTGTTGACTGCGTTCTCTCTTGTGGCACCAGGAACATTCTCATCTGCTACAATCTTGATACCAGGATAGGCTGCAAGCGCTTCCTTGAAACCTTTTACTCTATCCTGCACACTGGTTATCGTTTTCAGATCCAAAATTGCAACATTTCCAGTACCCTTCAACAGTTTTTTGGCGACGTAATCTCCCACCAACTTGCCACCTTCAACATTGTCTGATGCAATAGCACTCACTACTTTCCCGCCATCGGCAGTAATGTCTGCCGTAAAGACAGGAATATGTGCCTGATTGGCTGCCTGAACTGCTGCGATAATACCTGTGCTGTCTACAGGGCACACAACTATGGCATCATCCTTTTCAGTGATAAAGCTTTGCACCTGATTGATCTGCTTGTTGAGGTCTTTGTCGGCGGAAAGAGCTGTAAGAGTTACATGTTCTTTAGTAGCCTCTTTAACCAGTCCATTTTTGAGTGAGATATAGAATGGATCATCCTGTGTGAGAAGACTTACTCCAATTCGGTAATTCTTCTTCGCTGGCTTGCTTGGAATTGCTATCTTTGGTTCTGCAGGCTCAGGTAACATCAGGGTTGCATGAGACGTTGTGGAAACTGTTGGAGCTGTCTGTGCTCCTCGGTTTGTACAGCCTGTTACAATTGCAGATGTTACAATCGTAACCGCAAGAACCACACTGTTCTGCATTAGCGAGCTTACTTTCAAGGTAAACCTCCAGTATCTAATTTTATTGGGAGTATAGTAGCACAAGTTAGTACATTACATCTAATGAAATGAGACACAATATAGTTTCCAGGAGTTACAAATGTGCCAAGACTTTGAAAATCTTATGGATATGTACAAGTCCAAAGATCCTGTCCAGCGAGAATATTGCATTCGAAGATCCTCAAAACTTCCTTCTGCTGAAAGAATAAAACTGCTGAAAATTGCTCTCAAAGACAGATCAAGTTACGTGCTTGCTACAGTTGCAGCTGTCCTTAAAACTGATCCTTTGGAAGAACTCGAAACTGAAATGATTGATCTATTCCAAAGATGTAGTGAGGATGGCAAGAAACATGATCCAGGATGTTCAATTCGTTCTCATCTTGCGATTGCCTTTGGTAAACTCAAGTCCACTTCGGCTGTGGAGCTGTTGAAGAAAGGCAGCAGAACTTTTCAGGTTGAGAGCATGCTTGATTCAGCTGGCCAGCTGCGTGGAAACTGCTGCCTGGCTCTAGCAGACATTGCCTCCTCTGATGGATTTTTCGATATTGTGAACGCTCTGTTTGACGATTCACCTCCCAATTCAAGTGTCCAGTTCGATATTCGATCTCGCATTGCAGCCATTCATGCCCTCATCCGAACTGGCAGGGTCGATGCAAAAGCACCAATATGGATCAAGTTAAAAATCAGAGATAATCCTTCTGTTCTACAAGAGTGTATGCATGCCCTTGTGGAGATGGGAGATCCCAACGCATTTGAAGCTATGTATCCATATCTGCATGATAGAGATTCTGCTCTTGTAGCTGCTGCATCTATTCAATTGATTAGACTCGACAGAAAGGATGCTATTGTACTTGTACTAGAACAGCTAGAGACATTGCCGGATGAACTGATTCAGGCTGTAGTCATCGCTCTTGCTGGAGAAAGGACCGATCTCGCGCAAACAACCCTTCTGCAGCTTCAGCAGAGTGAAAACAAAAAAATAGTCGAGTATGTATCCGATACCCTGGGATGCAGTTAACAGCTGCATCAAACTGCAATTTACCTGTGAAGCCTTAAAGAAGTCTTAAATAGACTTCTGACTCACGGAAAGTAGTGATGGCAGAATATCGGGATGTACGAGGTTTGCAACACCCACTGCTATTGCTGTGGCTCCTGCGCCAAAATATTCCTCAGCGTCTTGAGAGGTCAATATGCCGCCAGACGCCACAATGGGTTCCTGTACATGCATGCGGGCTCTCCATGTGCAGTAAAGCGTGTAGGGCTTTATGGCTGGGCCGCTTAAACCAGCTACGCCTGAAAACCTGCGAGTACCATTTGCCCTCACCGCTGTTGCTGGCAATGCCTGTCCCACACTCACAACGTCTGCACCTGCCTCTACTACTACACTAGCAGCCAACCCTGGTTCAACGGTAACAGAAGGGATCTTAGCCAACAATGGTCCAGCATATACTCCACGCACAGCCACAATGGATTCATGCATCGTTGTACACCACTCAGCTTCAGAAGGTAGTCTTCTAATCTCTTCGCCGCAAATCTGAAGTTGAATAGGAGTGAGATTCATCTCAATGCCATCCACTCCTGGTGCAGATCCAATGTCAGACGCAAGTTTCATCCAGTCATCTGGCGTTTCTGCGATAATCGAAACTATTACAGGAGACTGAATGTGTGCAAGGTGTGGTAAATACTCTGAAAGGAACATGTTCAAACCCGGATTAGGCAATCCTGTAGAGTAAAGCAGGCCAGCAGGTGTTTCTCCTGTGCGCGGCATTGGGTTACCTTCACGGGGAAGAATCGTTACAGTGGGGGTAATAATGGCACCAAACAGTGCCTGATCGGTAAAATCCTGTAAGGCATCACCCCAACCCGTACAGCCTGAAGCAGCCATAATCCGATTTTTCAGCACTAGACCGGGACACAGTTCAAATCCAGTGTCTACAGACATCAAAAATTTCTTTCTGGGCAGACCAGCTTATGAGTGTAGAAATCTTCACTGGTCTGCTCGAATTGGCATAAGGGCTAGCCTGCCATAAACTGCTCGAGGTAACGTTTTCCTATTAGAAAACCCTCTTCCCTGCCCAGAGCGGAATCTTCATGTTCAATCGATACAGCACCATTGTATCCAGATTTTCTGAGTGCTGAGAGATATTCACCCCATTTCACTCGACCTAACCCCGGGATAACATATCTCCACCAGTTGTCACCCTGATTTCCTACCCTACGCAGTAGAACATCATCAATCTCTGTATCTTTACCATGGCTGTGAAATATCCTGGAAGAATACTGAGAAACAGCAGCAATGTAATCTATTCCCTGCCACATCAGGTGGGAAGGATCGAAATTGAGCCCCAGGTTTGGATGATTAACAACCTCAAACAGTCTGTCCCAATGTGCCAGGTTCTGGATGTTTGTGGCATACCAGTTCTCCAGAGCAAGTTTCACGCCATTCTGTGCTGCGTGTTCCAGCAAGGGTGGAAAGACCTCTGCACAGTCCTCCTCAATTGTCTGAAACCTGTTCTTGCCCTTTGGCGGGAGGCCAGCAAGTGTGCAGACAACCCCTACTCCCAGCTGCTTGGCAATACCAATAGCAGATCGAACAGTCTCGATATTTTTTGCCCGGGCAGCAGGATCAGCATGGGTTAGGTCTGTATAGGAAGCAAGAGCTGATATCTGAATTCTTTGCTTCTCCATAAGGTTTCGTATTTCTGATGCCCTGGAAGCAGGAAAGTCCAGCGTATTGATATGCTTTCCGTTCGGGCTAGTCAGAATTTCGAGTCCACCAAAGCCATGAGTTCCTGCAAACTCTGCTACTTCTTCGAGTGAAACTCCCCCAAATGGGGCAGTGAGTATGCCAACGTACATTATCTGTCCTTCTTTTCTGCTAGTTAGAATTAAGCAGTGAGTGATTCGTGTTTTTCAATTTCAGCAACCCGTTCCATGTCGGGTTGAGGTCTACCGAGCATATCTCTTGCAGCGGCTGCAAAATCTGGTGCTGTCAACATGCAGAGTCTGTGCAGGATTGGAATTGCTCCATGCTCCATAAACCTGTCTGGAATACCAAAAAGCTTTACGTTGATATTCGACATGCCAGCTTCTGCAAGCAGCTCCAGAACAGCCGATCCCACACCTCCATGGACTACACCCTCTTCCATCACGATCACATTTCGTGTACGCTGAGCAGCATCCAAAATGGTTTGCTTATCCAGTGGTTTAGCCCACCTCAAGTTAACCATGTTCACACTCACGCCTTCCTGCTGTAGCATCTGTGCTGCTTCAAACGCTGGGGCAACCATGCTTCCATAAGCCAAAAGGGTTATCTCATCGCCTTCGATCAAGGTTTCAGCTTTTCCGTACTCTATGGGAGAAGTTGCATTTGACCATTTGGTTGCTGGAGTATTCCCTCGGGGATATCGAATTGCAATCGGGCTCTTGTTAGCACCAACCACATGACTATTCACCGCGTATCGCAGCATTAAATCCATCTCTTCACCATCTTTTGGTGCCATTATCGCCATATTCGGAATGTGTCGCAGATAGGCGATATCAAACACTCCATGATGTGTAGGTCCATCGTCGCCAACCACCCCAGATCGATCCAGACAGAAAATTACCGGAAGGTTCTGTATTGCCACATCGTGTAATACGATATCGTATGCTCTCTGCAGGAAGGTAGAGTAGATAGCAGTTATAGGTTTGTAGCCATCGGCAGCTAAACCTGCAGCAAAACATACAGCATGCTGTTCGGCTATAGCTGTGTCAAAATATCGGTTGGGATACTGTTTGCTGAATGCAGTGAGACCAGTTCCATCAGGCATAGCAGCTGTAATGGCTGTAACCTTATCATCTTTGGATGCCAAATCCATGATTGTGTTGCTGAAAACTGAAGTCCAGGTTTGGCCGGAAGACTTGCTTGCAGCACTACCTCCGAACATGGGCGGTGTGACTGCATGCCATTTTCGTGCATCTCCTTCGGCTTGCTCGTAGCCTTTGCCTTTAACAGTCCGGAGGTGAACAAAAACTGGTCCGTCAATATGCTTAATGGAAGAGAACAGATCGATTAAGAGATTAAGATCGTGTCCATCCACCGGTCCAAAATACTGGTAGCCTAACTGCTCAAACAGTACTCCTGAGTTTTCGGTGGATACGAGATGTGTCAGATTGTGTTTGAGAACTGAGCTTGCAGCCCTCGAACCCAGCTGTCCGAGCGCACCAGGGACTCTCTTGAGGGAGCGTTTTGCCTGAGTTTCAGCAGCTTGATACAGGTGAGTTGCACGCAGTTTAGCCAGATATGTAGCCAGAGCACCAACACTTTCAGCAATAGACATATCGTTGTCATTCAGCACCACCACAAAGTTCCTGCCGCTGTGGCCTGCATTATGCAGCCCTTCAAGTGCCAGGCCGGCTGTCATGGATGCATCGCCAATTACTGCTAGCACATGTTCGTTTTCAGCTTTGCCTGCCAGGTCTCTTGCTACTGCAAAACCATAAGCAGCCGAGATGGAAGTTCCAGCATGTCCAGCACCAAAGAGGTCGTAATCACTCTCTTCACGTCTTAAAAAACCGCTTAATCCACCATACTGCCTTAATGTGCTGAATCTGTCCAGTCTGCCTGTAAGCATTTTGTGAGCATAACATTGGTGCCCGGTGTCCCAAATAATTTTGTCGGTGGGTACATTGTAAACAGTATGAAGAGCTAAAATCAGTTCAACTGCTCCCATATCTGAAGCAAAGTGACCTCCAGTTTTGGAGAGATTATCTACCATGGCTTGCCTCAACTCTGTGGCAACCTGTTTGAGTTGCTCTCTGCTGAGATGCTTCAAGTCTTGCGGACTTTGAATGCGGGAGAGGAGTTCATACATTGTCTAATCAATGCCCCCTTCGAATAAAACCCCTCAGCACTACCTTTTTAAAGCAGTTAATGCTGGACGGTGCGTCACACCTGCGCTCGATTTGGTGTGTGGGTACGATATCTATTATTATCTCATTCAATTCATATTAACTCGGGGATTGTACCCCCTACTCATCCGTGTGTCAATTGCTACTATCCATACTGTACGCACAGCAATCAGCATTATTTTACTCTCTTTTATCGATAACAGAGGTATATGCCATTGCATCAGCCCGTATTCCTACCAGTTTACACAGAGAATAGTACCTTTTACTACCATTTAAACACGGAATGTGACCTTTTTGTTGATGATTTGTGTGAGACATTTTGTGTTCGATCGTGCGGACTGGAGCGAATGTATGGCTATTCATGATGATGCAAAGATCATGCGTACTCATTTGAAGATAAGAATGGAAGATAGTCGTTCAGGATGGTTGGTTTATGCTCTATTTATCTTCTAGCAAAGTTTTATAGCAGTTATGTGTAAATTTCTCCTTGGTACTCAACTTTCACTCTTTCCCAATAAGACGATGCTGGTATCATTCATTCTAGCCCTAATAAAGGTACTATTCTGAAAGGCAATTCAAAGGAGAGAACCTTATGACATTACACCTTCGTTCATCAGTACTCCTGTCTGCTCTGGTGCTCAGTTCCATTCCACTTACTGCCCAGGCACAATCTTCAGCATCATTTCGACCACCTGCAATTCCACTCATCGTTCGTTCACCTTATGTAAGTTTGTGGCAGCCAGCCAGCACTTTGCCTGGTACTTGGCCAACCTTCTGGACAGGTGCTATTAAAGCTTTTAGCTGTATCGCAAATATAGATGGTAAACCCTATAGAGTTATGGGAGCAGCGAATGTGGATGGTATCACATTCACCGACATGCAACAGACCAGCCTGAAAGTGACTGCAACGCAGTCTGAATTCACATTGGAAGGAGGAGGAGTAAGGATACATGTCAATTTTCTATCTCCTGTAAACCCCGATGATTTGAAACGGCAGTCAATTCCATTTGGATATGTCTTTGCTTCCGTACAGAGTGCAGATGGAAGTGCCCATAATGTGCATTTAAGTTTTGATATTTCTGGAGAATGGGCAGCAACTACACTAACACATAAAATTGTTTGGAATAACCAAACGATTGATTCTAGTAAAAACCAGATTGATGCGTTCACAGTACAACGCGCTAATCCTGATCTATTGTCCGAAGATAGTGATTATCCGGCATGGGGAAAAGCTGTTTTTGCTACTGCTAAACAGAATAATCTCACATATCAGTCTGGACCAGATACAGAGGTGCGCACTCTAGAAGCCGACGGCACTCCACTGGGCGACAGTAATGATCCAAACATGCCACGTGCCGTAAACGATCACTGGCCAGTATTTGCCTATGAATTCAATCTGGGTACTGTGAAATCACACACCAAGCCTGTGGAGCTGGTTCTGGGTGATGTACGGGATCCTGCTGTGAGCTATCTTGGCAAACCGCTGCCACCACTATGGAAATCCTACTTCCCATCATGGAAGAGTATGGTGGCGTTCACCTATAATGATGCTAAAATCGCCCTCAAGAACTCCAATAAACTGGATAGACAGATCACAAAAGATGCTGATGCCGTAGGTGGACCAAAGTATGCTGCACTTTGCGATTTGGCTTTAAGACAGGCTTACGGTGGAACAGAACTTGTGGGAACTGCCAAAAAACCATGGCTTTTCCTTAAAGAGATTAGCAGCGATGGAAATGTATCTACTGTTGATGTATGCTATCCAGCCTATCCAGTATTCACATACACGAATGCCCGAATGCTTCGCCTTATGCTGTCTCCTCTACTTGATTATGCTGAGCATGGTGGATGGCCAAAGAAATTTGCCGAACATGACATTGGATCTTCCTATCCTAATGCCTCTGGTCATAACGACGGAAGAGAAGAAGATATGCCGGTGGAAGAATCCGCAAACATGCTGATAATGTTCGATTCTGCTATGCAGCATCTCTCACATACAGATGCAAAAGAATATGCGAGAAAACATTACGACATCATGAAGCAGTGGGCAATGTATGAGGTGCAGAATGGATTGAAACCTGCTTTCCAGAACCAGACAGATGACTTCACAGGGTTTATTAAAAACAGTGCGAACCTTGCTCTCAAAGCTATAGTAGGGGTGGGAGCAATGGGGCAGATTGCGAAGACAGCCGGAAATACTGCCGATGCTGATTACTTTAGCAAAACCGCTAAAACTATGATAGCCCAGTGGGTGGACCTGGCAAAATCTCCTACCGGTGATCATCTGATGCTGGCGTATGATCAGCCAGACACCTGGAGTCTTAAATATAACGCATTTCCAGATAAGGCGCTTGGGCTTAATCTCATTCCAAAAAGTGTTCTTATGATGGAGGCAAAGTGGTATCTTGCACACAATGATACCTACGGTATTCCACTAGACAACAGGCACTCCTACACCAAGTCTGACTGGGAAATGTTCACTGCCGCTTCAACTCCTGATATGGCATTGAAGCAGACAATTGTGAATGATGAGTACAGGTTTGTGAACTTCACACCACAGAGAGTAGCATTCACTGACTGGTATGACTGCCTCACAGGGCATCAAGTGGGGTTTGTGGCACGACCTGTTATCGGGGGTATTTTTGCACTGCTGGCGAGCAATGGATATGCAGATCGCACAGCAAACCTGAAATAGCAAAGTGAGGGTGCTGTGCAGCTTTAACTTCCCAGCACCCTCAAGCTATCCAAGCGTTAGTTCATTCCATGGCGGGCCGTGAAGGTACCATAAACAGCACTACCATGTGCAGGGATTGTTATGGTTAAATACTGTCGGCTTGACTGGATGGAAGCACCAGTATTTAGCCATGCTGCAACTGGTTTTCTTGTAGTATTGTATCTGCTCAGCTTTACGCTCCGTGCAACGTTAGATAGATTAAACATCACAATTACATACTGGCCTTTTAAGCTACGTTTGAACCCAAAAAGATGATGGGTGTCGTCTTTGATTAATGTCTGGTATGTCCCTTCGCAGAGCACAGGGTGCATCTTCCGTAACGCAATCAGCGCCTTGTACAGTGACAGCAAACTTCTGTTCCAGATGGCAGGATCCCAGTTCATACATCGACGATCGTCTGGATCTGCTCCTCCCTGCATTCCTACCTCATCTCCATAGTAGATACTTGGCACCCCTGGATAAGTGAACTGAAATATTATCGCCTGATTCTGCTGCGCGGATTTGCCTTTGAAGAGAGTAGCAAGCCTAACAGTATCCTGACTCCCCAGCAGATTGAACATCACATTAAGGCTGGCTGTTGGGTAGTTGTCCCGAACTGTTTTAAGTTTCTCGTCGAACTGCGTGGGCGTAAGTTTTTGAGTACTGAAAAAGTCTAAAACCGCTTGACGCCACGGATAGTTCATCACCGAGTCCCACATATTACCCTGCATCCATGTATGAGCATCTCCCCACACTTCTCCCATGATGAATGCATCTGGATCGGTACGTTTAACACTTTTCCTGAAAACTGTCCAGAATGCCGGATCTATCTGATCGGCTGCATCCAGCCTCCAGCCATCTGCAGCCGCATAGTGAATCCAGTAGTCAGCTACATGAAGGATGAATTTCCGTGTAGGGGGATTATCCAGATTTAACTTGGGCAGTGTTGGTACGCCAAACCAGCTCACATAACTCTTTTCTCCCTCCTTTACATGTACTGGGTAGTGATTGATGAAATACCACTTGGTAAAAGGTGATCTGGGTCCCAGTTTCACAATGCTCTTGAACCATCTGGTGTGCACCCCGGTATGATTGAATACTCCATCCAGAATAACATGCCAACCATTCTCATGTGCCCGGCTGATTACCTCCTTGAGCAGAGCATTCGTTCCAAATCTCGGGTCTACGTGAAGGTAATCTGAAGTATCGTAGCCATGATTGCTGTCTGCAGCAAAGAGAGGATTGAAATAGATGGCGTTTATACCCAGTCGTTTTAAATAACTCCAGTGTTCAAGTACTCCCTGAAGGTCTCCACCCATTCTGTTTGTGTGCGTTGGCGGAGTTAGCCATGGCTCAGCACCTGGTCCATCATTGGAAGCATCGCCATTTGCGAACCGATCAGGAAAAATCTGGTAAAACACAGCGTTCCTAACCCATGCTGGGGGGTTTGGCAATGGAATTGCCTTCCAGTTACACGAGAACCAGTGCACTTGTTGAGATAGTTTTTCAACACCAACCTTACCGTAGATGATTTTGGTGGATGCATCCCGAATAACAAAGCAGTAGTGTAAAGGAACATCAGAGGTAAGAGCGACAGTGCCTCTCCAAAGCTCAGTAAGTGGATCGGAGCTGATTCGATGCATGCCAACATCCTGTCCATCAGATGATAGAATACTACACGATTCCACATCATGTGCTCGTGTTTGCAGGATTAGTGACAGATGGTTGGAATCGATGCGGACAATGTCTTTTGGGGTTGGGCTATGATAAATAGCGGATGTGGTAATGATTCCATCGCCTACAACTGCCGGCTTCAAGTCATAGTCAGGGGGCTGAACAATCAGTTGAGAGTTTATGTTGCTGTTACCGTCATCAATTCCCAGAGCATGGGGGTCTGGCAACCACTGGCTGCCATTTACTACGAACCTGTAGAGATATACTCCTGGGGAAATCGGAAACGTCCCCTCCCACACGTTTCCTTTTTTAGAGAGATGCAGCGGATAGGATGATTTGTTCCAATCATTGAATGAACCTGCGACTGTTACTGAGGATGCAGGTATATTCGGTGAATATCGAAATGTTATCTGCGTGTCCCGATGGCGTGAGGGTATCGCTGAAGTTGTTTGACTATTGGCTGAGATAAGACATAACACCAGAATGGATTGCGCACACCATAAAAACAATCTTATCATTTATACACATCTCACTATTACGGAGATGTCATACTGGCTGCTGCATTACCACCTTTAGCGGCTTTCTGTTGTTGAAGCTGCTGAATTTCGTGTTGAACTGCAGATGCCGGAAGACCTGGTTCGGGATGGGATTCCAGTGCATGAATTTTCTGATCTATTGTTTGAGTTGCCGGAGTAAGATTCTGCTGTTTTTGTCCACATCCTGAAACCATCATAATAGAGAGAAGTGTGAATATACTAGACAATGGAAGCGAAGATTTCATTTTAGAACACCTTTGTGTAAAAGAGGTTGGACATAACACCCTTGCCATGCCCAACCCGTTTTGACTGTGAGTTAGAACCTATTTACTGCTGAACGTTTTGGGCTGCCCAGTTGAAGCCCCAAGCGTTCCATTCATTGTTCTTGCCACTCCACTCAACCTGTTCTGGGTACAGAATTGAGAATGGATACCATTTTGCATGTCCATCCATGTGAACAACATTGGAACCATTGCTATGTCTTCCACCGACCTGACCTCCCCAGAATGCTGCACCTGGCCAAACAAAGTTAGCTGGTGGGAAGTCAATCATCATTACACACTTGGCTGGGCTTGTGATGTTTGGATCATCCAGCGTATCTGCCTTCTCATATCCGCCATAAGCTCCGGTGCAGCCACCGCTGTTCCAGTTGTATAGTGACCAGTTTGTTGCATAGTCCATTGGTGGGTATACGTCATCGTAGTATTTGGTCAGTCCAACCTGAGAATGAGGAAGTCCCACACAACCATCATCGGGTGGCAGCATATAGTTAGTGCCATTATCTCTCTGCTTATGCTGCAGAGCACCCTCTACGAATGGTGAATCTGGGCACTTAAAGAGAGCCTGAGTTTTAATGTAGGGCATCAGTTTTGCTGCAACCTGATATGTTTCAGGATAGCTGGCATACACAGGAAGATAGTTATCATAATCCTGAGCATACATGAGCATTGCCAAACCGATCTGTTTCTCATTCGAAAGGCACGAGATGGCTCTAGCCTTCTCCCTTGCCTGTGCGAAAACAGGAAACAGAATTGCGGCCAGGATAGCAATAATTGCAATTACCACAAGAAGTTCGATAAGTGTAAAACCCTGTTTTTTGTTCATGATGAACAATCTCCATATGATTTGTATTCCCTTTAACCCCGGGGAAGGAGCTCCATCGTTGGATGCGTTATGGTTGTGTATACGAATTCACAACCGGTGGTTATATAAATTAATAGTTGTTAACTACTATTTTCTTGAAGATGCTCTTTCAATAAAAGTACACTCCACAAGATGTCTCACATGTTCTACATTTCGCTGTTCAATTCGGTTGATTAAACAGTCGGTTGCAAATCTGGCAAGTTCTGGGATGTTAATATTTACCGAGCTAAGAGGTGGATCCAGATGTGCGCAAAACGGTGCATCATTGAAACCGACTATAGCGATCTGCTCGGGGATCTGGATTTTCTTGCGGTGCATAAGTTTCATAGCACCCGCTGCAGTCATATCATCTACAGCAATCACAGCATCCAGATCAGGTACATTGGCAAGCAGCTTTCGCATTGCAACCTGTCCACCATCACTAGAAAAGTCACCATAGGAAATCAGCTTCTCATCAAACTCAAGCCCAGAATCTGTTAAGCCTTTCCTGTAGCCGGTAATTCTGTCTTCCGAAACATTTACTCCTCTTGGGCCACCAAGAAAACCAATACGCTTATGTCCATCGGCCGCAAGCTTTTTGGTAACCATTCTGCCGGCTTCAAAGTTATCATTATCAACGGAAGAAAAGAAGCCTTCCTCAAAATATCTGCCTATGAGCACAAATGGAAAGTCACCATCTATAAGTTTAGAAATTCGTTCATCATTATCACGCGATTCCACAAGTATGAGACCATCCACTCTTCGGGTTTTGAGCAGCTCCTCATGAAGTGTTCGCTGAGACCGAATTGTACTGGCGGTATCAACACAAAGATGATAGCCACGTTCATTAGCAGTTTGAAGTATGGACACAACGAGTGAACTGTAGAATGGATCTACGGACAGAGCATCAGGAGCTCGATGTACTACTAATCCCAGGGAGTGACTCCGTTGAGAGCGTAATGACTGTGCTCTGAAATTTGGTGCATAATCGTGCTGCTGGACTACTGCCAACACTTTTTGTCGTGCCTCCTCATTCACATGAGGGTCGTTATTAAGTATTCTAGAAACCGTGGCTTGTGATACTTCTGATAAAGCAGCTATTTCACTCTGAGTCAACACTTATTGCAGTCTCCTTGCATCATTCAGTGAATGCGAATACGTATTCACCAAAAATATAATAGCGCATGTTAGCCTGGATGTCAAGTTATCTAGCAAATTAATTCACAACAATTGCACAATCACTGCAATTACCGTAAATACTATGGTGAATTAAAGACCGTTATCTTGCCATATATCGCTAATAGCGCTACCAGAGGCATTCTTTAACTCTCTATGCAAATCTGGCACTTTGCCTTCGTGAGCAAGGGTTGTATTCGATAGTGCGAGTCTTAAAGCATGTCCATCAGCAAATACTACATTCAAAGAGGCACGCACATCGTGCTCAGAATAGTGAACTGGATCATGGTAGTCCCACTGCTCCCAGTAGGCAATCATATTTGCTGGCAGTTCCACTTGTTGAGAGCGCGTTCCTTCTGCCAGAAACATCCGGAATTCATAGGAGGTGACAGGACGGGTATGACGATCACTATCTTGAGGACAGAAGAAGATTGATTGCTTCTTTTTCCCAGACATGGGAGAAGAATCATCCGAATAGGGCTTAACTAGACTAACCCATGTAATTTGATCGGGTAGCAGATGGGTTCCTCTGCAAAAATGGGAGTGCCAATAGAGCCTATCTGCAGCACGCTTCCTGCATCTTCTATCCAGTTTGAAACTCGGATAGTATCCATCAAAATCCTGAAGATAAAGGTTTGTAGCTAAAGAGATCTGATGAAGATTGCTGATGCATACGTCACTTTGAGCGCGGGTTCGGCTGCTTTCCAGCACTGGAATTAGAACTGCAGCTACTATAGACAATATAGCAACAACCACTAACAACTCAATTAAGCTGAATGCAGGCTTCTGTATCAACTGCCCCTCCATAGCGTATGACGGATATAATGCAAAGACTGTTCGGAATCATACAATCCTTCAGTAGATTGTACAGCAACTCAATGGATATGTGAGAGCAGGCTACAGTTGAATTACTTAAAAAAACAGTACAAAAAGGTATACTAATAATCGAATTATAACCACAGTTTCAATTTCTAATCGTTTTAGAATGGGATTAAACGATTTAGAACGGTTCCCTCGAAATATAACCCTTTTAATATCGAAACTTGATTGAAGCGAGGATGCAGTGTTGAAGAGTCATCATTTCCCTAATAATCCAGTCCCTGTGGGACAGGTATTTCTGCATTCCATATTCCATCTTGAAGTTCCACAACCTCATACACTCAGTTACGTTATCCATGGAAGCAGAAAAACGGAAATAACTGAATTCCATAAAGTTGAATACTATCCACTACAATATAATACGGACGGAACACCACTTGGTAATCTTCGGTTTGCACTTAGATATGAACCTCTTGATTTGAATGTCATTATTGCCAGCCTGAGAAAAATTGATAAAGCAGCCATTGAAAAATGGGTACTAGCTGAACCGACAGGAGCTTATAGTCGCAGGACATGGTTCCTGTATGAGACGTTTGTAGGTGAAAAGCTTGATATTGAAGATGCATCTTCTGGCAACTATGTAGACGTACTGGATGAAAAATTCCATTTTGTATCCAAATCGGTCAACTCAAAACGGTATCGGATACGAAATAATCTCATTGGCAATATCCATCTGTGTCCAGTAATACGAAAAACCATCAAATTGGAGCAGATGATTTCTAAGAACTTATCTGATGTAGCTAAATCTGCTGCTGCAGAATACTCCAGCGTAGAAGTGATGCGCGCTGTAAGTTATTTATATACTCAAGAGACACGTACCACCTTTGCAATTGAGGGTGAGAAGCCTTCTGCCTCTCGACAACAGCGATATGTGTCTGCTTTGCAATCAATCTCCAGTTTCAATCCTGCTCATAAACACGACCTCATTCAACTACAGCAGGCTATTGTTGAACCAAGATACCATGCTAATGATTACAGAACCATTCAAAATTTTGTGGGTTCAACAAATCCTCAGTATCAGGAAGATGTGCATTACATATGTCCCCGACCTGATGACGTTACCTATCTGATGACGGGCTGGATTAATTTAACCAAACAGCTGTTATCTTCTCACTTGGATTCTGTTATTATAGCTGCTGTATGCTCCTTCGCATTCGTCTACATTCATCCTTTCGAAGACGGGAACGGACGGCTGCATCGTTTTCTGATTCATTCAATACTGAATCGCTGTGAATATACTCCACCGGGAATTATTGTGCCGATTAGTGCAGTGATCTACCGCAAAATTGATAAGTATTACAATATATTAAACTCCTTTTCCCAGTCCATATTAGAGTTTATTAACTGGGAACTGCCTGCAGGCGGCGAGATGGTAATTCATAACAATACTGTGGATCTGTACCGTTTTCCTGACCTGACACTGCATGCCGAATTCCTGTATGAGTGTTTAGAAGATGCTATACGCATCGACTTGAAGCAAGAGCTTGAGTTTCTTGCAATATTTGACAGAGTGCTGGAAACGATTAAAAACGTTGTAGATATGCCTGACAGAAGAGCTCATCTGTTAGCCAGGCTTCTTCTTCAAAATAGCGGCAAACTATCGAAACGAAAGCGCGGGGATTATGCTGAACTTACAGATACAGAAATTGAAGAGATGGAGAGAGGGGTTCAGGATCTCCTGACATAGTCAAGATCTTATGAAGTCAATTCCGGCATTGATCTACACTGTGAAGTATATTGTTTGGGGAATGGGATCCGTTCAGTCTTGTACTATTCGTGCTATAATTATAGTAGACTTTTGTCATCTACGTATCAAACTTAACGAAGGTATTTAAAAAGGTTTGATGACGATTGTGAGATATAATGCTGAAGCAAATCAGAATCAAAAATTTTACAGTGTTCTCTGATGCTGAATTATCATTTTCCAGTAATCTTAATATAATAATTGGAGAAAATAGTGCCGGCAAGACACATCTTCTTAAACTACTTCATTCTGTGATTACTGCCAACTCAAACAATACGCAATCTATTGCGCGCCCTGCACCGACTAAATCACTTCTGCAAAATTCAATTTCTGAAAAATTGGTGGGGTATTCAAACCAGAATCATTAGGCCGTCTTGTCACAAGAAAAAGAGGAAGAGAAAGATGTGAGGTATCATTGTTTTTCTCACATCCTGCTTGGAATATCTCATTCCATTTTGCAACGCAAAGCAGATCTGAAGTGTATGTAGATCGTCTACCCTTAGAATGGATAAAATCCTTTCCCATTTATCTTCCAACCAAAGAACTACTGTCGATCTATCCCAACTTTATATCAATTTATGATGGGCACTATCTTGAATTTGATGAAACATGGCGTGATACATGTATCCAATTAGGTTCTCCACTTCAGAGAGAACCCCGAGAGTCTGCTATCTCAACACTTCTAGAACCTATTGAAGCAGCAATTGGTGGTAAACTGGTTTTAGAAAATGGAAAATTCTATTTGCGTTCTGATGATGGCAAAATGGAAATGGGATTAGTAGCTGAGGGATATCGCAAATTAGGAATGTTAGCAAGATTGATAGCGACAGGTGCTCTTCATAGCAATGGCTTCCTTTTTTGGGATGAACCAGATGCAAATCTCAATCCTAAACTTATCAGGGTGATTGCCAATTGCATTGTTAATCTCTCAAAAGCAGGTCTTCAAGTCTTCATTGCAACACACAGTCTATTTCTTATAAGAGAAATTGAGTTACAATCTACCAGCTCTGAACTCCATGAAATAACCACGAACTACTTCAGCTTTTGTCGAACTGCTAATCAATATGAAATCTCCCTGGGAACCGAATTAACAGATTTAATTCCCATCGTTTCGCTTGATGAAAAATTAGCACAATCAGATCGAATTCTCAGTACAGCTTATTAAAGATGCCTGAAATCTTTGTTGAAATATCTACAATTCCTCTTTCCTGATAATTGGCAAGTTGTTAAAAATGATGATTGGTCATTCTACAGGAATCAATGGTCAAAGATGCGTAACGGAATCAAAGCTGTAGTTCTTATTGCAATTTCTCCAGATAATATATGCTGGTTCATTGAATTAAAAGATTATCGGCGTGATAGAGCACATCCTATCTCTGATCTACATAACGAAATTGCCGATAAGGTGTTTGACAGTCTGGCTGCAATGTTGCCAGCTTCTTTTTTATGACACCTCCCCTGAGGAACAGCAATTTGCGAAAAAAGTTTTTCGCTGTAATCGGATACGGGTTGCTCTTCAACTTGAGTTAAGAGACAACCCTAAGTACATTAATAAAGGACAACCGTCAATCGTAGATATCCAAACCAAGCTGGCACAGAAAATTAAAGCTATAGATAGCCATCCTAGAGTTGTTTCTATGCAAGCTAATCAAAGTATATATTGGAAAGTAATTCCAAAATAAAATGATGTATCCGGCAATATCCGAATGCACTTACGCTGCAGGTAATCTATTGCTAATAGCATGTATAATATCAAATTCCATTTTGTAAATATACATGATGTTCTTAATATGCTAACTCTTGGCTGTATATGGAGATTTATATCTGTTTAGCCCACAGATTGTGACAAATGCATAAAACTGGTCGACACAATATTTTTTCAACTATAGCAAAATATAATTATAATGGTTTTAGAGAATAATCGAACCTTACAGACACTTCGACTATTGTTTGTCAGTTTGAATATTCACCTCCCCAGCTACATTTATCGCACTCTTTAACCCTAAGGATTAAAACACTACATCCCCAGCAGCAGTCTCCTCAGCCCGGTGACAGGCGACATAGTGGTCATCCTGAATCATTCGCATCTCAGGGCTTTCAGTACTGCATTTCGAAATGGCTAGTGGGCATCTGTCTCGATAGGCACAGCCGTTTGCGGCAGGCCGCTCGCCTGTCAGCATCGGCAGATCAGGGGGTATTCGATTGGGGTCTGGGATAGGAATTGCCTGTATCAGGCTCCTTGTGTATGGATGCAATGGCTTAAAGTAGACGCTGTCGTTAGCCCCTAACTCAACAATTCGCCCCATATACATCACCGCCACTCGATCTGACATGTGGCGGACCACTGCCAGATCATGCGCTACAAACAACATAGTAAGACCAAATTGCTTTTGAAGCTCCAGCAGAAGGTTCAGGATCTGCGCCTGCACAGAGACATCCAGTGCTGAAACCGGCTCATCTGCGACCAAAAACCTGGGATTAACGGCGAGTGCCCTCGCAATGCCTATACGCTGTCGCTGTCCACCTGAGAACTGGTGAGGGAATCTCTGTGCAGCATCTGCCCGCATCCCAACCAGTTCTAGCAGTCTCACAACCTCATCCTGTCGTTCTCGCGGGCTTTTCACACCGCGAAGATCCAGAGACTCATGCAATATGCGGGCGATAGTCATTCGTGGGTTAAGAGTATCGTATGGATCCTGAAACACTATCTGCATCTTGCGTCGATAAGGTAACAGACTTTTTCCGCTCAGGCGAGAGATATCGTTACCCTCGAATATAATCTTTCCTTCAGAGGGCACCATTAAACGAAGGATCAGACGCCCTAGAGTAGATTTCCCGGAACCGCTTTCTCCCACCAGACCGAGCGTCTCTCCCTCCGCAAGGGTGAGATTTACATTATCTACAGCTTTAATCTGATGTCCATCTGATTTGAATGTGCCATGTTGCAGGAAATATTTTGATATACCTTCTACTTTAACGAGTGGCGTGCTATTTGAACCGGTGTTGGTAATCATGTTAAAGGAGCTCGCAATAGTGGAATCATTCGTTCAATCATTGCAGGGACAGCAAGAATATATTCAGAAGTCATGCAACCCTCTGTGAGCACATCTCGAAAATCCACACTTTTACCATGTATGTATTCAAGATTACATCCAGCCTCTCTTGCAATACACAGTGTAGCGGCTATGTCCCAGGAGTGTTCGTTACAGCCAATAATACAACCTAATACACCTTTTGCTGTGTACGCAAACTCTGCCGCAATTGAACCAAAACATCTCAGTCTTCCCGATAAACCGCTAATGGGGAGGGTTTTTAAGGCGGTACTGGTGAAACCGAGTGTGCTCTCTTCATGCAGATCACCAGGATCAGGAGCTATCAGTTTCTTTTCATTACAGTAGGCACCACCACCTCGCAATCCCCAGTACATCTCGTCGGTACAGGGCATATAGAATACACCTGCAACAGGCTCACCATCCTCACACAAGCCAATGGAGATACCCCAATCAGGCAGTCCAGTTACGAAGTTGGTTGTGCCATCGATTGGATCAACCACCCATAATCGGCCATTCAGCTCACCTGTGCCACCAAACTCTTCTCCTAAAAATGGTACATCCGGATAGTCCAGCAAAAGGAATTGTTTAATGGTCTCTTCATTTTCCCTATCTAACTCGGTTACATAGGACCCATCGGTTTTGAACTCTAAATGAAGGCTTTCACGCTTTTGCTTTGTGCGAACTCCTACTTCTCGAGCAATCTCCTTCATTCTTTCAACATCTTTTAGGCTGGTCACTCAGTTACTACCCTTCTGATTTATTATCTTCTTTAAGAATACCCTTTAACTGTCTGAGGACTCTATCAGGGCATTAAAGTAAAAGAGGTAAGTATGTCCTTTATAGTCGCCCGTTCAACCATCCATTGCTGTGGTTTTACACCTTTTAATTCGAAAGTGTACAGAATGAAGCCTATTAAACCTCATGTCAACTACCTGAACGAGAACAAGGTTGTGCTCATGCAGAGTGAAGGGCTGACTACTGATGCGACTACTTCTACTTATCGTTTTATTTCATTGGTTCAAGTGTAAATGGATCTGTATACCAGTCTGGGAAAATGATCTGAGTATTCAACTCCGAAATCTCATCAGAAGATAGATCTACTCCTCTTTTATGTAATTCCTGTGAACTGAATATTTCGTATTTTAATTCATGGCCGATTGGAAGTTGTTTCCAGTAGAATGGGATTCATGGTCTTATTATTGAACTTGAGATTCTGTTTCTGTCAAAATACATCTGGTTATTCATCACGTAAGAAAGGTTGTTTTCACAGGCTGATTTTCCTGCAAATGTGTGCGTACAGTGAATTCGTTTGGATGACTTATAAGGCACGGTATCATACATCTGTCCAAATTGGTCCCAAACAGGCATTGCCATTCTTTCCCAGATGTCTGCACTAAACCGGTTGAGACCCAGGTAGAGATTTTCAGACTTGACTATAGGTAACTGCTTTACTTTGCAAAAAGCTCTGAACTTCTCCTCAATAATTTTGTAATTATCCCTGTACTGAAGTTTGTAACGAACTAGGTGTGAAGAATTTGCCAATGGTTTTTTAGTGCAAACTGAGAACAACTCCATGTCAAACATTTCAGCCATGAGAGAAAACATCTCGTCAATTGATTGGACAAGAGATGATCTATTGAACAGACTATTGTAGTGAGAGGTAAAGTCACTATAACAATGTGGGAACAGTGTCAGAACCCTGACC
>JAJZFJ010000236.1 GCA_021805395.1 bacterium | reverse complement strand
ACATTGAGACACAAATTCGATCTCTTTCGATGGATGATCTGTCGGTACTTGCTGAGGCTTGGGAAGATATGCAGTCATTAAGTGAACTGCAGAACTGGCTTGTTGCAAACAGATAATCGACATCGAACATCTACCCACCTAATCTATTATTGCCAGGTAGATCCTTGTACACCTGTAAAACATGAGTGATACTTGCATGGTTAAAATTGCTCTTAATGTCATGCTTCAACGCTAATAATGCAAGTGCGAAATCGCTGTTGAAATGCCCATAATCAATGAAAGAAAACATAAACTACATGCATGAGTCCACTACCTACATGGAAGTATTAAATAACGGTATTGAGATCGGTTTCAAGGAAGGGCGAAAGATAGGCTCACGTTTTATGTTACGCTTACGGGCAAAGCACATTAAAGCCGAGATCCCTGAAAACATTGAGGCGTAAATCTGCTCCCTTTCCATGGAAGAATTAACCGTTCTCACTGATGCCTGGAATGAGATAATTACTTTAAAAGAACTCCAAAATTGGCTTACAAACCTGGGAAGCTAAATATTTCTCATGGTTTAATTAGCCTCAGGATAATTCTCTATACACTGTATTATAAAACCATCCAACTCCATTAATGAAAGATTAGGGATGCTTTATTTAATCATATAAATTTTTCTCAATCCGCTGAATGACAAGAATTCAACATGCAGTTCAAAATGAATTAGAGCCCTTTTTACAACCAGATATTCTATTCCAGATTTAGGCGGCTAATGAACTGGCATCTCTATCTCCACGCCGTTTGCAGTGAAGAACAAGGATGCATTTACTGAAGAGCCAGGCAATTTAAGCATCTGCATCAAGGCCTGACGATATGTTTCTATCTGGTTATTGTATCGGCTTGCTGAGTGTTTAGCCTGTGCATATGAACGTACATCGTCTGTTTTAAAATCAAGTAAAGTTGCTTTTATGGGAGTAGTTCCTGAATATACCACTAAAACCCTGTCAAAAATCCCCTGAAGCATTCTTCCATCTACCAACTCCAGGAATCGATGCTCACGCCATAATTCCACCCTCTCACCCTCTGAGATGTCGGGCATAGCGAGTGATTTTTGCAAGGTGGAGTTCTGCATTGCGGTGTAAAAGATCTGTATACATTGTTTGATTTCGTCATCCAACGCATCTGGAAGTTCACGCCTTACCATCAGCTTTAGCTGCTCGGACGTAGGAAGTGGCATGCTGCTCCATTCCACCCCACACAGCATCGCATGCACAGCACTTCCACGCCGCAGAGCCAGACCCCTTCTTTCTGTATCCAACAGTGTAGCTACGCCTACCGGAAACTGCTGGGCACGATTGGACGCAGATGTTTTGGAGAGTAATTTATGATACCAACCAGTAACATCAACGGTAGGGGATTGAGTTTCTGGCTCTGTAGGAGCACTCAACTCCTGCAACACCTGGAACTCTCGATACCAGTCTGAATTTCCGGCCTCATATACATCATGCATTTCAAGGTTCAGCACTTGCCTAAGTAAATAGGCATGTGTCAATCTGGTGGACGTTTCTGCGGTGGGACGTAAAAGGATGTGGAGCGCACGTCTCGCCCGCGTCATTCCCACATATAGCAAACAGAGAGCTTCACGAATATCTCTGTCAGCCTGCTTCTGACGTATCTCCTCGAGTTCCGGGCACAATTGTGCGATTAGTTTATTGGGATATCTGCTTACTCTGTCTATTATAAGAGTGTCAGGATCTCTACTCACCACTATATTGTCGGGTCTAGCAATCTCTCCGGATAGTTCAGGCAGTATCGTGATGTCGAACTCTAAGCCTTTCGCGCCATGGATTGTCATAACTCTTACTCGTGAAAGACTAGGGTTTTCCATCTTTTTACTGCTTACCAGACTGATAAAATCTTTACATCTACGAACCTCAGTAGTATCAAAAGAATCAGCAAGGATGATTAACTGTTCCATTCGCAAAGCCGTACTCTGATCTCCCTGTTCGGCAAGCTTTTTAGCCCATGGCAGCAGGGTATTCGCAAATCCATGAGAAGATAACTGGAATCGGATAGTGCTTGAGATTCTAGATGCATCCCGAATCGATTTAAGCGCCAGCATCTCGGCGAGCGGGCTGTTTAGAAGATGAAAGCAGGATGCAGTGTCGCCTGGGTGATCGGCTAACTTGATTGCAGAGAGTATTAGCATCACAGCTGGATCATCCGTTATATCGCTCTTACCCTCTGCACTTGCGTCAATTCCCAATTCTCGCAACTCGAATATCAACCTGCTAACACCAACATTCGAACGCATAAGAATGCCAACTGTTGCCAGAGGTGCATTCTGAATTATCTCCTGGATTTTAGCGGCGATTTCGCTGGGTCTGATGGTTCGCATCTCAGATTTGTCATCAGGTGCGTTTTCCTCAAAATCTCCAGATTGTTCAGTACTCTCTTCATCCTCATTGGTGACTGAGAATACCGTCTCTATCTTCACATATCCACTGAGCATTTTTGCAGCTCTGTGGTTAATGAACATCCTGCGCCAGGATTCTGCTGCAGTACGCGATTTCTCTACTAGAGTAGGTTCCTGAGAAACAGAACTGAAGAATCTGTTAACTAAATCCAGAACAACTTGGCTCGACCGATAGCTAGTGTTGTTCTCCATCCAGGATAAAGTTTGGATATCTCCGCCAAGACGCTCAAAAATTTCCGGGGTGGCACCTCGCCATCCATAAATAGACTGCTTCAGATCTCCCACACAATAGATGAGTCCCTGATTACTTGGAAGCTGGCAAATTCTCTTCATAAACCATTGCAAAATTGCATACTGTGAAGGATCCGTATCCTGAAATTCATCAATGAGCAGATGATCCACATTAATATCCAGTCGATAACCTGACTCGTCTCGCAAGTTCTCTGGCAGTACTTCTGAAAGCAGCCTCGGTACATCCCGAAAGAAAAGTAGCCTGTCTGCCTGCTGAAAATGCAAATAATTCGCATGGTAGATTCTGAGGAGATTAAGCAGTGCTTCTGTTTTATGGTTAAAACTCTCCACTACACTGGCAGCTGCATGGTTTAGAAGAGGCATGTATGCTGAAACGAGGTGCTCAGGGATTTCCTTGTTATAGAATTGGGTTTTGCCATCCAGAAGGTTTTTACAGGGACCACTGTTGAGAATTTCTTCCCATTGTTCTGAATTGATTTTTTCAACATCACTTTTTATTGACTTCACCAACCTGCCGGGAGGGAGCGAATCTGCTATGCTTGAAAGTTGCTGAACTGCGGCTTCAAGTTCTGATTTCGATAATTTGACTCCTACATCTTTAGGCATTACCCATGCGGTTTCAGGCGCACTCATGTAGATATCGTGTGCATCAGCCATCTTCTTAAGGAGTGATGCAGAGATTTGAGATTCGGCTTTATTGTCCTGCAGTGTATCCATCAGTTTATCTAATGGCAGGACATGGCCTGAAGCCATCATTTCTGCGATTGCCTGTGTCTGTAGACGAACAGCCTCGGGCTGAGACTCATCTGATAGCTGCATATCTGAGCTATGGCCTAGCTCGACAGCAAAAGCTCTCAAGACGCGATTGAAGAAGCTATCTAAAGTCGAGATTGATACACGGTGCATCGACCTGCAAAGGCGTTCGAGTTGAAGCACAGCTTCATTCTGGTTGAAATATGTCAACTGTAATTCCCGTGCCAGATTTGTTGCAGCCTGTTCACTGACACATGCATTTGCCAAGCGCTTTAATACACGAGACAGGATTTCGCCAGCGGCTTTTCGAGTGAAGGTAGCAGTCAGTAGGTGCTCAGGTGGAACTCCCTCCAGAAAACATCGAAGATAGCTCCCAGTTAATCCGAAGGTTTTGCCAGATCCAGCCGAGGCTTTCACACCAGTTCGGGTGGGTTGATCTATTGTAAACAGGTTTATTTCCTCTTTAACCTTGCTCATACTCCAGGCACCTCTTCCCTAGTGCTTTTCATTGCATCTAACAGTTTATGGATCACCTTGCCACGTTCTGGATAGTTATCCAGACAGATTCTCTCAAACCCATCAGAATAGCGTGTTACCTCATCGCTGGGCGGCCAGAAATCTCCCTGGCGCAATTTTCTTATTATCGAAACCGCCAAATTATCAGCTCCAACAAGTTGGTCTTCTGTCCAGTTTGCAAGACTGATGCCCGTTTTATAAACGTCCGCAGGAATCTGGAAGTAGCCTAACAGAGTATTTGGGGAATGCTTACTCTCTGGCACCAGCAAACGATAGAGAGGAAGCTGCAGATCAACCCAATCCGTAATGCCATTAATTTTTTTTCTGTGTGTTTTATCTGGTTCTTTGGCATTTCTGGAGGTTTTGTAATCGAGGATTCTATACTGCCCTGTTCTCAGATTCTGATCCAGCCTGTCCACTCTTCCCATGAGAGTGAATGGCGTACCATCCACGTCCAGAGTACAGCTGAGCTGCTGTTCACCCCAGATGAACCGCCATCCCTCATTAAACTCAGTGAACTGGCGCTCAGCAAAAGCTCTCAATCTGCACTCGAGGCGTGTCATTTGAAGCTGTACAGCGGGAACGGGATTATGCCCATACTGCCTCAAAAACTCATCATGGAGGAATTTCAATATGCGCTGAGCAAGCTGAGCAGCAGGCTGGGTAGAGCGTCCCTCCTCTGACTGGATTACATCCTCAGTAAACTGTCTTAACACCAGATGTGAAAGCTCTCCAAACTGGTCCTGTCCCATTTCAACCAACCCGTCATCCACAGTTTTCAGTTTCTCCACATACCTCAGATAAAATCGATAGGGACATGCAAGATACTGCTTAAAAGCTGTCACTGAGAGCGTATCAATCACTTTGCCTTGCGGGGCAGGCAGAGGAATGTTAGCATAAGCAGATTCCTTACCATGAACCAGCAAAAGCGGGACAGGAGTCTGTTCGCTTTCGTCATAAAAACTCAGTACCCGTTCCACAACTGTTTTCGAATCGCAGGCAAAAAGTAGTCGGCTGGGTGAAAGTGGAGAGTTATCTGCTGAGGTTTTTCCACTCACCAGCTTGATGCAGGGATGACTATGCACAGCGCTAATGAGTAAATAGGTATCTTTTGCCAGACAGCGATGATTACAGCCGAGCCCTAATTTATGCCGGATTGTATCTGGCAAGAACGGATCCGTACAACGGTTGTCGGGCAGAAAACCTTCATTGAATCCGGTTATGATGAGTACGGGCATATCATCGAGGGCGGCATCTTTCCATTCGTTAAGATGAATTGCACCTTCTATCTCCATATCCGGTACCTTGCTGCATGCCATCCGCAGCATAAGAAGATCAACAGCCTCCGCAAATACAAGCTGAAAGGCGTCATCATTAGACTGCCCTCCAATCGTCCACTCTCTTAAGTGACGCCCTATCTCTTTTAATGCGCAAACAGTGGAAGGTCGATCTGGATCATCATCTCTAAATCTCACTTGACCATAAATTTTGGACAACAGGGCTTGGAGATGTTCAGCCCATTGAGATGGACGGTATGTCTGATCGAGTATATCCTTGAGAAGGTATTCTATCTGTTGAATACATGCCTGCAAAGTGGGAGGTAAGTTATGGGAACTTTCCACCATAGCCGCCGGAAGTGTCTCCCGCAAATAGGTATCCAGTTCATCCACCAGAGACTGAACCCAGCCGCCTCTGCTCTCTGCGCTCTGCTGCTGCACATCATGCACCTGTGCAATCAGCCACTGTTCAATATCCGGATGGCGCAAGAGTGAGGCAAATGCTTCAGGTGATCTGTTTGAAGTATATTCACAGATGCGTTTTAGCACCCGGGCTGGAGGAGTCTGTTCAATACCAGCAATACAAGTTCGCATGGCAGGGTAACCGGCCAACTCTAGTGAACGCTCAATTGGTCCAGCCAGTTCATCGTCACAAACTGCCACCGAAATATATTCATTGACATTAGTAACCGATTCGTTTCCACTCACTACATTCAGATTACTCACAAGATTCACTACCTCTAAAGCCTGCTCGAGAGGACCGTTTACGATTGCAATATCATTTTGGTTAAGGGGGACGGTCTGTGTTGCCCAGTAGTTTTCTTCCAGACAACCGTAAGCATCAAAACCCTTATCATGATCAATGGGAGCATGGATTAAAGCAGTAAGCTGAGGGGTGCACTGTAGAAGTAGTCGCTTTACATTCTTTGGTATCTCGAGCAGACACAAAAGGTATATGCACTGCAAAGTGGAAGAGTTGGCAGATATCGTATCGGTTTTTGTCAGCAGATTTTCGGCATCCTGTAATCCGACTTTTTCCAGTATTTCAAGATAGTTATTCTGTATAGTCTCGAAAAGTTTCCATCGTTTAATTGAATATGTTAACTTCAGATCTTCACAGACTTTCTGTATTTTAGAATAGGATACGCAGTTATCAGAGAGTTCGGTTTGGAGGCGCTGTATCTGGTCCGCAACTCTTATCCATTCCACTATTTCCTTTTTTCTGCTTGCATTAGGGAAGAGAGTGTACTGTTCATCCTCCGGGAGTGACAATATTGCTTTTGTTCGTGCGAATAGTGAGTCCAGAGAGCCAGCAACTGCCTGATCTAAAGGTATTAGAAGATCATGAATCCTGTCTAAATGCGAAAATACGGGAGGGATAAGTAGAACATTCGCACCATTTGTTGAGAGTTCAGCTGTCCTGAGCGCAAGCAGCTCCTGCAAGCGCCTCTGAGATTGATAACCTGGAACCACAACCAGTACGGATGTCATATCCCAGTTCGACCCTGAAAGGTGTCGTTTCTCTAGCAGATCCACCACGCTGTGGAGAGCAGGTTGTTTCCAATCCATAAATATTCGTTCAATGCCCATTTTAACCTTTCTCCCATTAATTCAGTTTACAGTACTTCCATTGTAACATTACTAACTTCATAAGTCTGTTTCTAGCACAGGTGCGATTACAGTTACCCATAACTCGTAATCTATTTTAGCAAATCGGACTCTCATACCAACGATAGTAAGTCGAATTCAGATGAAATTGCACCTAATACATATGAGAAAGCAATTAACTCGTGAAAATACTGGCACTCTCTGGAAGTCTCAGAAGGCAGTCATCCAATAAATCTCTATTGAAAGCGGCAGCCCACCTTGCCCCAGAAGGAATAGAGATTATACTTTATGATGCGCTAGGGGATCTCCCGCTTTTTAATCCTGATCTTGAAGGAATGGAACCTAATACAGTAATTGGTTTCCGAGAAGCTATCAGGGATGCTGATGCGGTTTTGATCAGCAGTCCGGAATATGCCCACGGAATATCTGGATCGATGAAAAATGCACTGGACTGGCTTGTTGGCAGTGGTGAACTTGTAGGAAAACCCGTTGCTGCACTAAATGCTTCACCCAGATCTACCCACGCACAAGCATCTCTTCTGGAGATACTAACCACGATGGATGCCAAGGTAGCAGCAGATGCATGTGTCTCACTACCCATTCTTGGAAGCAAGCTTGATGAGACGGGAATATCTTCCCATCCAGAGATAGCTCCAGCATTGAAACGAGCTTTAAATATATTGATAAGCTTCGTTGAAAACGGCATCTAATTAGATACTAATTAACCCAGTATATGATACCGAATAAAGAGCACTGACATGTGACGATGTGCATTCATCGTATACACTGAGACGCATCAAAATTGTTTGCCTGCCACGTTTTCAAGACAGTTGATTAGTACAAGTATTTCTGTTCTTGGATGACGGTTTTTAATATACACTTACTGAGTTTTAATAACCCAGGTCAACTCTGTTGACGAAACAGATCCACATTTAGGAGTACCGTCTCGACCTGTCATTGAGATTGACGCTTCCAGCATATTCCCGTTTTCAATATTGAATAGAGTGTCCATGGAAATAGAGGAAAGGTGTATTTTAAGCCGACGAAACATCTGCCACACACCGGTGATGCGTTCTCCCCATGTGAGGTACAGGAATCGCGACCCCTTTGGTCCATGTACATAAGGTCCTCGAAAATCCACCTCACTTTCAACATACTTGATTTCAATGTTAAATTTGAATAAAGCGGTCTCGGAATCGCCAGGTACATCCTGTTCAACATCCTGCTTACACTGAACGCCAAGTCGCACAGAACTGTACTCATTAAACTGAGCATCAGGAAGATCATGACAACGGATTAAAACTGTCAGTTCACTGATGGACATGCTGTTCCTTCTCTATCGATTTGATAGAACATAAACACATTCCAAAA
>JAJZFJ010000288.1 GCA_021805395.1 bacterium | reverse complement strand
AGCGCAAGATAAGCTTGAAAAGCTGATCCATGGTCATTTTGCTGTCGGATAATTCCACATCTTTCAATACATCCTGCTTAAGTTTCTCATTTGCTGGCATGGATCAGTCTATCCTTCTACATATTCTATATTTGTTATAGTGTACCAGTCAGATATGATTAATTTTCTAATAATATCTTCTACCAGTCCATCGCCCATATGGGAGTACTTATACTCTCGGGTCTTGCATTAGTGAAGTCTGCAAGTAGATGATTCCTATAATCACCCTGGTCATCTGGTTGGCAGGAAAAAATACATCCTTCTCGAGTAAAAAGTAGTCGACCTCGGTGATCCCAATCTGCCCACTGTGCTCCCGGCAACACAAAGAATCTGCCAGACACAGAACTTAACAAATAGTCGTAATAGTACTGAGATTGTCGATTGGTTCTTCTCATAACCAGTGTGATTTTTCCACAGAGTGATTGTTTATGAAATATCTCAATCTGATCATGCTGTCCATTTTCTGCTACTCTAGCCAATTCTCTATGATGGCATTGATCGGAACTCTCTCTCAGATTCACCCAGCCATTGCGACTTAATCTGCTAGTGAGTACAGGGGATGGATCATCTATACTCCATTGCTTTGTGGAAATATGCAGCCCAATTGGCTTGTGCTTCGGATGTGGTTTTGAATCATATTTACCATAATGATTAATCCATAGCTTTTTCTCGCTAAGAAAGAATCCTCCCCCTCCCCATGTGGAACCATTTGGCCAAAGTGCGAGGGCAGTAAGGTACGGCGGTTTACTAATTGCTGTCCAGCTTCCTTTATACTCGGGATAATATGGCGAATTTATGTTCATTTTCAATGCAAAATAGATAAAAAGTTTGCCATCCGGCGACAAATCGCACCGATCTTCATATATTCTGCCGTGAAACCATTGCCCTGGAAGAAATGTATCTGTATCCAAATCCCACTTTATAAGCTGTACCCGCTTACTAGGTCCTCTGCGCAGGATGACCCCTACCGGAGCATTGGCAGCCAAAAAGACGTGCAGTTTGCATGAAGTTACAGGGCCTGACATAGGTAATTCTTTCCACAATCTCTCGATATTTGTGCGATTAATCTCATAGCGAATTGACAAGTTCGCGTTGGATGATCAATGAACTGTTAGCATGCCGCTGGTTCCAGAAGGGTCAGGGTACGCTCATTCGCATCCAGACGGGAGACAACTCCTAACGGCAGTGTTAAAGGGTTTGGCTCGTGCCCGAATGGGAAGCCTGTGATCAGCGGTTTACCAAGCGGGGCAAGGCGGTCATGCCAAATTGACTCGGGGTTGTACCTGGTGTCTCCTTTTTCGTGCTGCTCCCATCCGGTATCGAAACCTACCACAAACCCAGCAGCCTCTTGAAGTATGCCTGCATTTAACAGTTGTGTGAGATACCTGTCCACTCTGTAGACTGGTTCACCAACCTCTTCCAGAAGAACTATCTTCCCTCGAAAGTTAGGTGAAAATCTGGAACCAACGGAGTGTGCGAGTATGCAAAGATTACCTCCCGCTAACTCCCCCTCAACAACTCCTCCTACGATTGTGCTCATTTTTTCGGGATCGGCAGGAAGGGTACCCAGTGTTTCCTTTTTTTCTACCAGATGCCAAAAGGTATCGATAGCACTCTCATCTGTCAGTTTAGCAAGGCTAACAAGCATAGGACTATGCAGTGTAATCTTGTTGCAATGATTGTTAATCACAAGATGAAGCGCAGTGATATCGCTATAACCTGCAAAGATCTTGGGGATGCCAGTAAACAGACGCTCATTAATATAAGGATACATCCTTAATGCTCCATAGCCGCCGCGCAGGCAAAAGACTGCTTTAACTGAATCATCCTGCCATAGTGAATGCAGGTCTTCTGCCTTATCATTGTCACAGCCTGCAAGGTAGGATAGAGGATTATGAACAGCGTTGTAATGTTTCCCCAACAGAACTCTGTATCCTCGGTTCTCGAGCATAGAGACAGCATCATCTAGCGAACTGGACTGTTCTGGGCTGGACGGAGCGATGACTCCTATTGTATCTCCAGGGTCAAGGCACTTGGGATACCTGTTTGTACTCATCCTTCACTCCTCCAATCTCCCATAAACAACACCTCCTCCTCTAAAACCACTCCAAACTGCTCAAATACCCTCTTCTTCATAATCTGCGTTAAGTTGCGTATATCATTCGCTGTTGCATTATTGGAATTCACTACAAAATTTGCATGCCTCACACTGACCTCTGCACCACCAACTCTTAATCCCTTACAGTCACAAGCTTCAGTGAGCACTGCGGCTGGAACCACACCTACCTGCTTCAACGCCTCTGGAAGCTGGGAGAGACTGTGAGCTAAAGAGGAATTATTCACATTCTTGAAAAAGCTGCCAGCGGAAGGACCCCATGGCTGTTTTGAGATGCGCTGCCTCTGAAATTCACGCATCTGGGATCGAATGATTTCACGGATTCCTTTGCAAAGTCGTAATCTCACTCTCAATAGAACTGATGAAACCATAGGATTTCTTCTCAGCCTGCTGTCCCTGTATGAGAACTCCATCCATTCAGGTCCAACCCATTTTCTTGTACCATTTTCTACCACTTCCAGGCTTGCAACCAGAGGACCAATATTCCCTCTGTATGCCCCTGCATTGGAGACGAGTGCCCCCCCCACGGTTCCTGGTATACCCACAGCCCACGCTAGACCATCCAATCCTTCACGCATTGCAAGGAATGAGAGTCGCATGAGATTATATCCGCAATCTACTTCTGTTAGTTCTCCCAACTTTAATCCGCTGCATCGGTTTTGGATAACAAGTCCACGTACTCCTGCGTCCGCGATGCATACATTGCTGCCCTCACCAATAAGCGTGAAAGGCTCCTCAGCAATCTGCAATTTTGACATTAATTCTCCCAGCTCATCTACATTATCCGCTTGCCAATACAAGTCTGAACTGCCACCCACCCTTAGAGTGGTATGAAGACTCATGGGTTCTTCTGCCTTCACGTTTAAAGCATTACTGAGTGGATTCATTCTGTCCAGTTTAATGTTTGGTCTACTCACTCTTTGTCACGTTCCTGTTCTCTTCGTGCTCTCTCTTTTGCTGCGCGTAACCGTTCCATACTGCTCTGCTCATACTCGGCTTCCTCATCCTTGGGTAATTTCGAATCGGATGTGCTTCTACCATTTATATCTTTCGCATCAGTGTGTACAGGTGTTTGGTCAGCTTGATAGAATGTGGGTGATGTTTTACTTGAGTTTGCAGCACGCTTTCTCTGTTGCAATCTCTCCAGTTCTGGGGTGGAAGCTGCACGCGAACTGCTTAGCTGTCTGGATTTAATGAAATATCTCCTCAAATCTGAATAATCTATAGCCAGACGTCTGATCGCAATGTCAAGTGGGAGCAAAAGCATTGCTATCAACAGTAACCACTCGCTTAATGGCCGAGTGGCTTCCACCCCCTTGCGAACTCCACCAAAGATATCAGTGGCTGGTGGATCCACCAGGCCCATTCCAGAGAGTGCAAGCTGCCCCATGAGTATCCTGTCAGCATGCAGGGCACGGTATTCAGGAGGATATGCCTCAGATACTCCCGTGAGCATGGAGTGCACGACCGCACCCTGCAACTGTTTTTTCTCCAGCACATTCACAAGGTAAGTGCCTCTATCCGGTGCATCGAACCAGTTCTCATATTCACCGGGTGCTACCTCCCGTAAAGCAACATCGTACGAACCAGCTCCTCCAATCTCACTGATTGTAGGCGGTACAACTCGTGCCTTGATAGAAAGATCATTGACATAATGACCATTGGGATCGACAGCATCTACTACGATGTGCCCTTTGCCATTATGTAGTGTGACCCTTGTATCGTAATGATCTGGACCATAGGGCCGGAGTGTCCACCGTATGGTTTGTGCCCAAAACTTGCTGTATCCTGGCCAGTCCAGCCATTGTGCAGCCCACTTGGCCCTGTCGTCTGACATGAATGCCACGGACCTGCCAAGTCCATACTGCCATGAAGCAAAAATAGGGTTATCTCTGTCTGGAGATGCATCAATCAGTGATACTGTTGCTGTTGGTTTTGGGGTAACAACATCGTATCCAAGTAGCGGTGGTGCAGTAGACCAGTCTATGCCTTTCAATACGGGATCAGACGGCATAGGAGTGGGTATGAATGGCTCCTCCACTATTGGAGGCTGGCTCACTGTTTCTGCATCCTTAAGTAAAAGCCTGGGCAACTCTGATTCGTTATCGCAAACAAATGCTTTTCCATTGCCATACTGAGCTATAAGTGCCATAAATTCCTGTCCCTGACCATCAGCTCCTGAAGCTATGGTTGAGACAGTAATGCCCATCGAGGTGATTTTACGAATATCAGCCCCTAAAGCATTTTGATTTTGTTCGTAGATTGCATCTCCATCCCCAAGGAAGATAATGTGCTTAATCTTGGCATCGGTGTTGTTAAGAGTACGGGCTGCCTCAAGCAGATATGGATCATAAGTTGGTGGATCTCCCATTTCGGTGAGTGTCTGCATTTTGTTTTTGATGGTTTGCGGATCAGTGACATGCTGCATGGGAATTCTCCAGCTTCCAGCAGGTGCTGAACCCGATTGACCAGAAAATGTGTAAGCTCCATTGCAATCCAAAACCCCTACCTGATCCATTGGTTCCAGAAGATCTACCACTGCCTTTGCTGCCTCAATAGACATATTGACTGCAGATGGGATCTCCAGATCCTCAATGACTAGGGCAACGGCAACTGAGGGCAGCTTTTTCTGCTGCTTCACATCCATGCTTACAGGAAGGGCTTCCTCGATGGGAGTTCCACGATAGTAGCCCGCCCCAAAACTGTTGTCTCCTCCAACCATGCCCAGCCCAATCCCAAAGTCTCGGCAGGCTGATTGCAGGGCTACCATTTGTGATTGACTAAGCTCTGTTGCTGAGACATTACTTAGGAAGATAGAGTCGAATCCCTGTAGTGCTGCGGGTGTTGTTGGCAGTGACGATGGGGATGCATACTCAACATTCAGGTGCTGGGAAGCCAGTGTTTTCCTTAAGAATGCTGTAAGTACCGGGCTGTCTGCAACATAGAGAACGGTGGGTTTGCCATCTACCCAAACATAACCTTCCCCTCTGTTATTTTCGGGATATGTGTCCTGAGGTGCTTGCAGGTCTGTTACATATCGGTAAGCTCCCGGTTTCCGAATGGTTTGCTGAAACGAGACAAGATTTTTACCTGAATGCAGCTGAACGCGAATTGAAGAGCCTACAGGACTGCCATTTCGACTGAGAGTGAGTGTTGCCTTCTGATTGGTGAGACTGCTCACAACTGTTCTAATCTCAAAGGGCTGTCCAATTTTGACATGGGAAGGCATTTCCATTCTGTCTATCAGTGCTTCCCTGGTGAGGTTGTCTGGTAGTGTGACCGTATCGAGGTGAATGTCATCTGAATTCAGTGCGGCTAATTTCTCGAGTGCATTTCCTCTATTCTCATTCCCATCCGATAAAAGTACAATTTGTTTTACATTATGTTCTGGCTGGAGAAGAGCACTCGCCTGAGACAGGGCGCGAGAAATATTGGTTTCTGATGACAGCCCCTGATAGTTCAGAATAGAAGAGGGCAGTGAATTTGCAGGCATGGATTCTATCTGCGGGTCTTGAGCAAAAGTGATGAGCGACACTTTGTCTCCTGAACGCATGGAGGCCACTGCATGTTGAATATACTGCTCCTCCTGGTTACGCTCATTTGGGGAGATAGATTGAGAACAGTCTGCCACAAAGACCGTGCTGATGCTTCGAACCTGTTTTTGAAATCGCATATCTGCCAATGCGAAAATTAAGATGGTAACGAGAATACACCTTGTAAACAGTGAGATTCTCCTGCGTGTTACCCCAAGATCTGTTACTGTTATTCTGGAAAGATACCAAAAATAGAGATATAGAGCTGGAAGAAGTAACAACCAGAGAGGATATGAGAATGCAAAAGGCAAATTCCTGCTCACTTTCAGATATGGTCTTCTAAACCGCCACGTATGATACCGGAAGGACTACCTCCTTTACGGAAGTAACTTGAACAGGGTTTTAGAGAGAGATCAGCGTTTTGTCTCAACAAGTCCTAATTGCTAAACACCATCTATATTCTACTCTCAAGTTTTAATGTTTTTAGTCCGACAATCTTAAACGAGGCCATCAATGGCAAACACAATTTACACTTTGGGCGGATAACTGCTCAAACACCCCAATCCGGAGGCAACTTCCCATGCTGATCAAAGAGTTCGAGGCAAATACTCTCAAGGACTGTCTTCAGCGCGTTCGCGAAGCACTCGGCCCAGATGCCGTGATACTTGAAACACGTAAAATCCGCAAAGGTGGATTATTGGGAATGGGTGCAAGAGATATGGTTAAAGTGGTGGCTGCCACCGGGATTACAGTAAAGAGCGATTCGAATCCAAACAGACAGACCCATCGAGAAACCGTTTCACACGCTAAAAAAGAAGAAGTTGTCAAGAAACCAGCAGCTCCGGCTGCAGCCAGAAATCTGTATAAAAACTCGGCGGGAACTTCGCAGTATGCTTCAAATACCGCTCTTCTTGAACGGGATCATGACGATATACTTACACCAGCCCGTGAGGAGATATCAGATGGTGAAGCCCTGTTGGCAGGTTTACGTGCAACAGTGGAAATGCAGGAACCAAAGAAATCGCTAATTCCTGATTTTAAAATTGGAGAACGAATCTCTTCCATAGAAACCGCTTTACATGCGATGACCGAAACAATTGGCTCACTCAGACGCGAGCAGCGTGAAGTACATGAACGCACTGTGTCTGCAGTAGTCTCTGTTGTGGAACCAGCGCTTAATCAGAGAAATGGCATTGAGGAAGAAAGCTCGTTTTTCCCGGAGTTGAGTGATGAACTATTGCGATCTGGCATCACTCCTGAACTGGTCAAAGATTTAATTGCACAGCTTCCAGATACGAGAGCCTGGAAGGAAAATGCAAGAACCCCACTGGCTACCTCTGCAATTCGTGATATGCTTGCGAGAAGTATGCCGTTGAGTGGACCGATCAGACTGATTCCGGGAAGCTTGAAAGCTGCTGCCCTGATAGGACCCACTGGAGTGGGAAAAACAACTACTATTGCTAAACTTGCGGCACATTACGCTCTGATTGAGAAGAAAAAAGTAGCACTGCTCACAATGGACACATACAGAATTGCAGCTGTTGAGCAGCTGAAAACATACAGCCAGATTATGGGTATTCCTGTGGCAGTAGCATACAACTATGCAGAACTGATGCCTGCCATGGAAAAGTATGCAGATTATGATCTCCTGCTAATTGACACCGCCGGACGAAGCCAGAAGAACATTATGCAGGTGGGAGAACTGAAAGGTTTACTGGATGCTTTGGAGTGTGAAACACACCTGGTGGTATCTGCATCCTACAAAACCGAAGACATGCTGGAGTGTGTGAGACGCTTTGCTGCAGCTAGAGTTGACAGACTGATTTTTAGCAAACTTGATGAGACAAACAGGCTGGGTAATTTGTATAATGTACTGCACGAAACATCTATCCCCTGCTCGTATCTCACCACGGGACAGAAGGTGCCTGAGGACCTTGAACAGGCAACAGCACAACGAATTATTTCTCAAATCTTAATGTAATATCACTTACAAGAATGTGGGATTGTGTACTACTCCACAAACATTTAGCAGGTTAATCGAACGATGAGAGTTTGAACTTGCCAGGTGCAGGAGTCATGACGCTAGTAGACTGCTTGCTGCGTAAACAGACATCCATTCTAATGCGAAATGAACACCAAATTTGAGGATGCTCTCGCCGACCGTCATTCAGACGCATTGAAGGCGCCTTTTATAGTGATAATGCTGTCAGCTTATGCAAGCACATCCTCTTTCCCACTTCTGCGTAATCCCCTCTTGAGGTTAACTTAACCTCACTCAGGCAGGGGCAAGTGTGTACTTAACATAACATCCACTCTTATTGAAATCTGCATCAGCATTAGAAGTTTCGGCATACCACTATGCCTGATAACAGTAAATATTGAATGTCTGTTCGGAGCATTAAATCAGCTCTCCAATTGCTAATTTCCATTCTTTGCATAGTTTTGATTGTTCCCAAGCTTATCTACTTAAAGTTAAAGATAAACGTGAGTGAATCATTCAGGACGAGAGAAGACCACCGGCATGAAATGAAACCTTGACAATTTACTTCTCGTAGTTTGACTGGTATACATTACGAAATATTGTTAGGTGCTGATATGGTTTGCAAATCCACACATGTTAAGCATTCTGCAATATTTAAACCTAGATC
>JAJZFJ010000242.1 GCA_021805395.1 bacterium | reverse complement strand
TTCGTCGTTATGAAACGCACCAATCAGTATGTCACTCCTCTCGGCATCCAGTTCTTCGCTGGTAAATTTCAGTCCCAAAGGTTCACGCAGTATGGACAGTCTTAACTTGACCATGGCATCAAATATTTCTGTGCCATGCTGAATACGCTGGATTGTAATCATGCAACACTCACATTCATCGGGTAATCTAAACACTATTAAGGAGAGATTAATGGCACAAAAACCCAGGATACAGGGCTCATGGCTGGATTTCCAGCACCAGAATCCACATGATGGAGATTACTGGAACAGCACCACGAAAGCATTCTCACCTGCTCAGTGGAGAGGCAAGATAGGCGAGATGGCACAGCTAGGGCTAGAGTATCTGGTTATCATGTCCTCATCACTCGATAGTAAATCATTCTACCCTTCATCATGGATGACCCAGCATGAGCTAGCAACATCTGATCCTATCCAGGAGGTGCTGAATGCTGCGGAACTGCATGGTCTGAAGGTTTTTGTCAGCTGTGGCTTTTACGGTCACACAACTGAGGAAACAAGTGATGCCGCAGACTATTTAGAATGGCATATACATCTGGCTAATGAACTTCATTCACGCTATGGTGATCATACAGCGTTCTATGGATGGTATGTACCGAATGAGGCAGAGATTGAGGGACACTACAGCGAGGGAATTATGAAGTTCCTTACAGCGATATGCCCACATTTATTTTCACTTTCTGCAAAACGTATTCTCATAGCGCCTTACGGCACACGAAAAGTGAAAGAGGATTCTGCTTTCGTAGAGCAGCTGGTAACACTTGGTAAAGCTGGAGTTGACTTTATCGCATATCAGGATGAGGTAGGTGTCCGCAAAACGGTGGTGTCAGAACTGGATGCGATCTATGCAAAACTTTACAGGCTGCATAAAGCTGCTCAAGCCCTCACGTCAGACGCTCCCGTGTTATGGGTGGATACTGAGATTTTCGAATTTGAAGGCGGCACATATACCAGCGCACTAATACCGGCATCAATCGGCCGCATCACCTCTCAGCTAGATGCAGTTGCTCCGTACGTGGAGACTGTCCTCTGTTACCAGACTCACGGCCTGATGAACCCTCCCAACAGTCCCCAGTTTTGTGGCTGTGCAGATACCGTTAAACTCTGGAATGATTATATGAAGTACGCAGAGCTGAAATGAGCAAATCCCGTATACTGATATGTGCGGCCACTTTGCCAGAACTCATGACGTTCCCTATTGAAGCAGATGTTTTTCAGCAAGATACGACCCGGTTTCATACAGAGCTGTATGATCTGCTGCTGACTGGAGTGGGAATCCCTGCCACTCTGGTCAGCAGTATGAACGCACTCAATTCACTCACTCCAGCTATGGTTGTTAACATTGGCATTGCAGGAGCATATCCGGCATCTGGATATGCGATAGGCGATGTGGTGACGGGGCAGACTGATGTGTACGGTGATATTGGGATGGAGCTGCCAGATGAACCCAACTTCATGCCGCTTCGTGATTCCCCATTTGGAAAGCAGGATCACCTAAAACCTTTTAAACTAGCACATCTTTCTGCATCGCCTGAGCACGAGGCAATGTATCGAGTACACGCTGGCAAAGGCTGTACAGTGAACGCATGCACAGGTACTGTACGCACCGGGAATCTCCGCGCCATGGTATTCGAGGCAGATTTTGAAACCATGGAGGGCGCGGCAGTTGCTCATGTCTGTGCCCTGAAGGGCGTGCCCTGCTGTGAGATACGAGCTATCAGCAACATGGCATCCCATCGGGATATGCAGCCTGCCAACATTCGAACTGCCCTGGATAACTTACGGCACTACCTCTTGACAGTGCAGTTTTAAGATACTGTGGGGTAGAGTTTGGTCACTGGTTAATATGTTCATTTCTTAATAATATTTGGTAGTTATCCTATGTATAATATTCATTATTCATATTGTATTCCATCTCGAAATGTTAGATTCATACAAATACACATCTATAATGTTAAACTCGCTTTTCAGAAGAGCAATTCCTTGAGAATTATAAGGAGTGTAGACATCTATTAAAATAGAGTTATGAGAACTTAACTTAATTAAACAGTAGAACGTGAGATTGAGCATGGGTTATTGAACATGATGAAAAAAATTCTAAGATCAATTTAGAAAGTTCGACCACAAGATTTCTCTAAATTTTCATAAATTCTATCGATTCTCAATAGATGGATTGAATATATTAATGAAAGAATTTTCCTAAAATTGAGACGATTTTTCCAACTGGTAGAAAAACTTTTGTTCTAATTCCATGAGCATAGTTATTACGTTGCTCCCTTAATTCATTAAACTCAATGTACCGTTCAGTCGTAATTTTATTTGTTGGATTTGTTTTATTGAACATAATCCGATATTGTTTGATCAGGAATGAGAGATTAGGATTCCTTGGGGAGACTGAAAGGTGAGATTGCAAATATTCCCGCATAAAGGCTTCTGCCGTTGCAATTAAAATCAGTGCATATGCATCATTCAAAGTGTTTATTGCATCTAAAATGATGTCGGATCTGAGAGAAGGGCGACCACTTGAAAGGTCATTTTGATGAGTTTTCGACTTCCTTTCTTCCATTGATTTGGTGTTTAGCAGATCTCTTGCTGTCTCATATTCAACATGTATTCGATCAAATTTTGCAATAAGTTCCTTACTCATTGCTGGAAAAGAAGGTTAACAAGCCATTTCCAACCGGCTGAATCCATCATAAAATTGTCTAACACTCTTATTCCAGCTGCTTCCACTCTCCAAATGGGCTTTTTACCCTGATAAACCAGTACTACCGTTAGAAGATAAGAAGCATCAACCCGAATCATTCCTCGATTGTTCGAGCTTTTCACAAGAACTGCCAGCCGTAGACTACTTTCTTCCTTCGTGTCTTCAAGTAGTACGTCTGTCCGTTGCCGCATGAAGGGAGAAAGATCGCTTCCATCACTTACTTTCCAGCCATCATCTTGTGCATATAGCTCTATGGCTTCAAGCATTGACTTTTCATTCTCGTATTTAATTTTCGAGGTCTCATCTAGCCATTCTGGAATCACTATCATTTTCGTCCTCGTTCTTTTAGAGGAAAAGCTCCCACATACATAGCGATACAGATGTTATTCTAAATGAAGTATACCTTCTCAGTGTTGTAGTCTGACATTATCCGAAGTAAGTCATAAGGATCATGAGATCTTAATCAAACCTTAACGAAGCCTTAACTCTCTCTTAATGCAATCACGTTAAACTATCGCTAAGTCTGGTGCATTTTCATCCAATCACTAGGTGATGCAGTTATGAAAACGCCAGATAAAACCATAGGAATCCGGGTAGGCTTAAGGAGTAACGATGATGCGTCGTTCAGCATTTACACTAATCGAGTTGTTAGTAGTGATTGCAATTATTGCAATACTTGCAGCGATACTATTCCCCGTTTTTGCTCAGGCACGCGAATCAGCAAGAAGGACCTCTTGTCTCAGTAATGTGGATCAACTTGGAATTGCATTCGCAATGTATATTCAGGATTATGATGAGGTGACACCTACCATCCTGGGTCCTCGCGGAAGCAATAAATCCTATCAAATCGACTACTACGTTCAACTATATCCCTACGTTAGAAACATGCAGATGTTTTTCTGTCCAGATAGAACCGAATACACCCTGGATAATCAGGGGGACACCTGCAACGATTCGTTCGATTATGCAACTGGACAGCGCTTCAATACCGAAAACAGATGCATCGGATATGGCTATAACTGGGGAATCACTTCCAATACTGGCTCTGGACTGGTATATGGACGTACCAACAACAGTATGTGGAGAATTAATGCTGGCAAGCCTCTAGCAGCTTTTGATGCTCCTTCCAGCCTGTTCGCATTTGGTGATACCGGTGACAGCCCCCGATATACGATCTGTGCAAACTATATTCTGCAGTACTATCCAGCTCAAAGTCCCCTAAGGCATGGTGGTGAATTCAACATGGCTTTTGTGGACGGCCATGCGAAAGCCGTACGGTTTGCTGGGGGAACCATGGGAGGCAATATCGTAGGTTTGCCAGCAAGTCAGACAGATGGCGATATGTACTGCGATAACCCATCAGCAGTTGATTCCAATGTGGGAATGACTTGTCAGGCATGGGTGAGTTATCTTTACCAAAACACGAAGTTTTGGCCAAATAACTAAGTACCTTTGCTCACCCTCCAACTATTTTGTGGAGGGTGAGTTTATGTTTAGGAGACGATATTGAACGTTCGTTATGGAATTCCGGGTCGCATTATGCCTCTTTTTTTCCTTATGTTATTTTGCACTCTTTCAACTTATTGCAGTGCACAGACTGATTCAAAACAGCATAGCATCAAGATTGGTCAGCACATTGCAAGATATGATGCTAACGGAATTTTGAAACCATGGACCTCCTGGGGTGATGCCATTGCAAGAGAGATGAACTGGTATAACCATTGCAGAATAGTAAACGGTTTTCCTAGATTCATCACATGTACTTTCATGGATGACCGATATCACTGGTACAAAAAGAGAGCTGATACAATTCCTGCCATGCAGGATGGAATGGGAATTATCTCCTATCTGGATTACTACAAGTTCGACAAACAGAGACATCTGATATATCTTCAGATTGCAGAAAAAATGGGAGATTACCTTGTCCAGGATTGCAATACACCTGATACTGGCAAATACCCGGAGTTCACTCGTTCCACTGGCAGAGTTGTTACAGGACAGCTACCCGCTGACTGTGGATCTCAGCAGGACAAGCCATATGAAGTGCAGCCAGACAAGGGTGGGCTTGCCGGGTATGCGCTTTTGAGGCTCTACGAAGTCACAAAGAATAAACTGTACCTGAATCAGGCATTGCATAATGCCAGAGTGCTGGTGGCAAACATGGGAACGGGAGATTCACAAAACTCGCCGTGGCCATTCCGGGTGGATTATCGAACTGGCAAACCCGACGGAACTGTATCGGCAGATATGAGTTTCATACTTCGCCTTTTTATTGACCTGAATCAGTTGGGCTATACAGAGTTTGAGAAACCAGCCCAACAGCTTTGGGACTGGATAAAGGATTATCAGATTCCTAATGCCGCTTCCACAGGCACACTGTGGGTGCAGTTTTTTGAAGACTATAATGACGATCATAACCGGAACTCATGGTCTGCAATGAACCTGGCAAGATATCTCATAGAAGCAAAAAGCAGATTGGATCCTGAATGGAAACATGACGCACACACTCTGATTAAATTCGTGGTGAAAAATTTCACTGGATTCCGTTTTGGTGTACCTATTTGTGGTGAACAGGATGGAGACAGAGAGCCCTGGGGTGGTGCTTGTTCTACTTACGGTGCTGTTCTGGCGATGTACAGTGCTGCCACTGGTTCCAACGAATACAAAGGTCTTGCATACCAGGCACTTACTTTTGTGATGTATGCAATAGGATCAGATGGATGTCCTGGTCAGAATGCTCTTTCTTCGTTGCGCGGTGGCTGGCAGGAGGATGCACACACAGATAAAATTCACAACTTTGTGGATGCAATGGAGGCGTTTCCGCAGTGGGTAAATGAACGTTGATGGTTGCCAACTACAGCTGTAATCTCTATCTTGAATAGTTTCGATTATATCCATAATTCAAAACTGAAGTTTAAGAGGTTACGCACAAGAATGCAAATTCTAATTCCATAGCTTTCATATGGACTACTAGACAGTAAATGGGTAAACCAGTCCAGAGCTTGAGGTGCTTTACCTCGTGAATTATATAGTGCAGATCAGCTTCTGGTATTAAGCAGTGCCCTCAGAAAACAGAGGTTCCGTCGTATGACTGGAACCTCTGTTTTGGAATTACTAACCCCCGTTTTTCGCTCCTCCCTGCATCATCTCCTGTTTCACTGAGTTTGGAATTGGTGGAGAGGCTTCTATCCGTCTCTGGCCGTCACCCTGAGTTCCTCCAGTTACTGTTTTGAACAAAGTTACACAGAGCACCAGAGCAACCACTACAGCAATAGTCACCATAACTGGCATAGAGACATTCCGTTTCATTGTTTGTTTTCTCCTTCCTGCCAGGTTCTAGTATGGAGGTACGCATACCTGATCGGAGTACTTCACGGGATAGTATCCAAATGAGGTCACATTAGGGTTAGATGTTTTCACGTTCGGACCAACAGTACTTGCTCTAGCCCACTTTGCATGACCGTCTGCGAAGACGAAGTTGGACCCACCACTATGTCTTGGGTCGCCGTTATACCAGTTGATAGGTGCTCCTCCAAATGTATAAGCATCTATCCAGTAGAGATAGTAGTTGGATTCCCCAGGCTGTTGTAAACAGACTCCTGGTCCACCAAACACATAACTGTTATCAGTTATCAAACCAATAGAAGCCGGCTCCTGTAGTTGAGCCATTGAAGTTGCCTGTCCACCAATAACAGCCTCATTAATTCCATAGTTAACATAAGGAACAATCAGCTTTTTGGTTGGATCTCCGCAAGCAAACAGTGCCAGGCTGGCAGTATAAATACTCCCATTGTAATCTGGGCAAACAAACACACCTGCACTTTTGGTGTAAGGATACAGCAGAGTAGCCCAATCCTGCTGTGTCTGTCCGGGCTGGTCTGTCCAGTATCCCGTTTGCGTATCGGGACATCCTCCTGGCCAATCCTGTTCAAAGTATGTTTCGTCATAGTCCTGCGTGTACATCATGGTAGCAATGCCAAGTTGATCTTCATTTGAGAGGCAAGAAATTGCTCTTGCTTTCTCACGTGCCTGAGCAAACACAGGAAAGAGAATGGCAGCCAGAATCGCAATTATAGCGATTACAACTAGCAGTTCGATAAGTGTAAATCCTCTGCGTTTCATAGTTCCTCCCTAACATAATCAAGTGCCGGTTATGAGTGAATTTGCAGATACATAATCTCTGTCTGTAATCCGCATTGTTGAAGACCGGATTGTCAGTTCGGCTTCAAGGAACACCTGCATTGGAGATGAGTCCGGCAAACTCATTCTTCTTTGCAAGGCTTTCCAGGCTGTGTGACAAGCAGTTGCCACGGGCAAGGTAAGAGTTGTAAGGGGTGTTTCCAGGTATGCCATGTAAGGAATATCATCACATCCAGCAAGAGCAACACGTGATGGTACAGCAAGTCCATGGGACCTGAGTGCACTTTGGACACCCAGAGCAATCTCATCGTTTTGACAGAAAAGAGCATCAGGAAGAGATCCATTCATGCTCAAGAATTCGTCTATGGTTTGTTTTGCTGCTTCGCAAAGTGATTCTCCTTCCACCAGTGGAATTGAGAAAGGTGACTGTCCTCTTTGCTCAAGAAAATCTGCATATACTGCATATCTTTCTTCCAGAGGTACAAAACTGGTGGCTGGTGCAACATAACCAATGGTTTTGCATCCAACATCAACAAGGTGCTGCATAAGACTGTTTACGGCATTATTAAATTTGAGCGCCACAAAGTCTGTAATTTGAGAGTTTGGATTGAACATGCCCACCATGGGCGGCACATAACCCGTATGATACTCAAGTGCTTTTCCCAAACCATCCATATGAAAGAGATAATCGAATACAAAAACGCCGTCTAGGTCCCATCTAAGCAGCCTCAACCAACTCTCGTTTATATTAGAGTGAGATGCTGCAAACGGGATAAGTTCATATCCATTCTGCTCAACAAGAGCACGCAGATGATAGAGTACTTCCCGAAAAAAGTAGTCACGTCCATCCGGCATAAATACACCGATCAATCGAGTCTGTTCCCCTTTAAGTGCCTGAGCTATCCTGTTTGGTCGATACCCCATCGTCCTGGCTGCGTCCAGAATTCGATCGCGAGTTGTGTCTGATACAATACTGCTCTGTCTGTCGTTGAGAACGCGTGACACAGTGGAATGGGACAAACCTAACTCTTTTGCAATCTCTTTTATGGTGACTCGCATTGAAGATCCTTGAACATCAAATAATCTGTGCACACGTGTGCCGGTACACGACAACATTCATATCTTAACATGCTTTACTCCCGTTGTCAAGTGTAATTCGAATTATTTTTTTACACTGATTCTGAGTTATTCAACTTGTGGCTGCAGCGTACTGTTTCATGTGAATCCACATTTCCCCGCACACCCTTTCCTAAGATCACAGCTGTGAAAAAAAGAGAAGTGGAGATCTGATATATTTGTGGTAAACACAAACTAAAAGCCCTCAATCCAGAATCTGGAGAGACGCTATGAATTTTGTTCACTAAAATTCCATGAAAATTATATATTGCTTCGTCTTGCGCATTTCATTCTATACTTTGTATGGACTGGCTGACGTTGAACACGACTCAACCCTAGTGCTTTA
>JAJZFJ010000074.1 GCA_021805395.1 bacterium | reverse complement strand
AAGCTAAAAGTGATCCTGAAATGGATTTTCGCATCCATGACTACAACTTCGGCTATGGTAGAGACTACTATCCATCGAGAGTAGAAAGTGTTCTCATTCTTCTCACACCAAAAGCTGATAACAAAAGCATGAAAGGTATCTCTGTAATAGGAAACTGTTATCACAGTTATGATATACTCAGAGTGTGGGAACACTCTATTGAAGATGGATTAAATCTGCCACTATCTCTACTTCCTTTAGCACCACTATTTGGCAAAGGTACAAAAGATTTACGACGTATAATAAAGAGGATGCAGGAACGTATTGAAACCGAAGCAACGCCAGATGAGCAAGAAGAGTTGTGGGCAAATACTCTTTTTATTTTAGGACTTAAAGTTAGCAAGAATATAGCTAAATCACTATTGAAAGGGATAAGAGGAATGGAAGAATCAGCAACATACATGGAAGTTCGCAATGAAGGGCGAGAGATAGGCAGGCAGGAGGGGTTACAGGAAGGTATCCATCTTTTCGTGCGTTCAATGAAACGACATTTCAAAACTGAGATCCCAGAAAGTATCGACTCACAAATCCGGTCACTTTCCATGGATGCGTTGAGCGTTCTGGCAGATGTATGGGGTGAAATGAACTCACTGGATGAACTGCAGAACTGGCTTAATGCTAACAGATAATAAGTCTACAGATACAATGCTTTGACTGTTCTGATAAGTAAAACAAAGCTATGCATTGCCTGGGACTAAGAGTGTCATCACTGAAACTTAATCTATAAGCTAAAATGCTCACTAATTTCATGAAAGTATATGCATTTTTATGCAACAAAACCCATATGAATTAATTAAATGTTGAGGCTTCCTTCTTATGCAAAAATGTGATGGTCAGAGGCATCAAATATGGAGCGCACTTTTGCATAATGCATTATTTCTATCTGGCAATAAGTGTTCATTCAAGGTGGATTTGTCAATAGTCACATACATGTACCAGATGCATAGTCAATTTTAGAACAATATCTTGTAAGTGGTTAGGTTTGATATATTCGAGAGCTAGATCCTAACACTAGGATGAACGTGAAATTGTTGAAGTATAACTCTTACGTTAATGCTTCAAGCTAAATAATGTTATGGTGTTCTCGACAATAATATTAGCCTTTTACCACTAAAAGTGATTTAATTCCTACGCTGTTAGATATACTCCATCGGAAGATCTGTCCTTTGAAGAGCATGAGTTGGTGAATGTCTTAATCTCTATTCTTGTCAGTTGGCATCTAAATGGAACTGATTACCTGGACAATTATGGGAATTAACTAATATAATTCAATTATGCTGCATGGAATAAGTTATTTTGAAAAATAATTCCAGATTAGGATCCTTACTAAAATTCGAACCTTATGCACCCAGTAAATCTAACAATGGTCTATTTTGGAGCGACTTGTAACTCATATCAAAGCAGATTTGTCCAATTTTACTTGCCATATCATTGTTACTATTCCATAATCTTAAATAGCTTCTTCCACAATTTGCGTGTTGTCGGACATGTTGATTGGGGTCGACTTCCGCCGTAACATTCCCGTGTATCAAAGCCAAATATAAAAATGTTATCTCATCAATTCTATCGTCTCTCAGATCACTACGATCATTCAACTTGAATAGTTCTATCATCATTTCAGCTCGTCTATATTGCCGGGAATCTTTTGGAGCTGTAACTATAGCTACTACACCTTGATATCCAATCACACCTGTAAATTGGGCTCATTTGGATCCAGTGGATGAATTAGAAGAGGCTTTTCTGACTCCAATTCATCTTCTGACATTGTATTTAGGTTTTGTGTTCCTTCAATAGGAAAATGATTTCTTTTGTAGGATGCATTACAAATTGTACAAGCTAGAACATAGTTTCTAGGGTTATAGGATAGATGATAATATAGGCTTTTAGGTCTAAAATGATCAATATGACCATGAGCAGATCTTTTTTCTTTGGACAAATAACTCTCACAATAGACACATTTTGGTCTGCCATTATGTCCTGACTGTATTGTCTCAAAAATATTCTTTAATTTATTCCAAATTGGTTTACAGCGTTCCGAGAAATGACCATCCGTGATACATTGTTCTAATTCTTTCTCTGCACGCTGATGCCAGCTGGGATGTCTCAGCCTTATTCGATTATTGAGATCATCAGTGGCTATGGGGTAGGAAATCAATTCTGCGCAACTCCTTTTCCCAGTAATTTCAGATAATCCAAAGTAGCAGATTCATCACCATTTTGCACCTTTTTCACAATTTCTGCTAACTGTCTTTCTAACTCGGGTGCACGGGGTGATAGCAGCCCAAAAACTTTCACGAGTATCTCATCAATCGATTTTCCATGTACATCTTGAGAACATGAACTGATTACAGATGTATGTGGTTCAGACCGTTCTATGAGGAAGATATTTTCAGGATCCAGAGTACCCACTACAATCGGACTATGTGTTGTAATGATGAACTGGATATTAGGAAACTCTGCTGCCAGTGTTTCTATAACATATCTTTGCCATGAAGGATGCAACAGAAGATCTATCTCATCCACAATAACAACCCCAGAAGCTTTATTTAATTCTATCCCCTTAGGAATTACACGAGAGAGGTGACCTACCAAATCTATCACCCATCCACAAAAAATACGGTAACCATCAGAAAGTCCAGAAAGTGGAAGATCTACTCCATCTGCATCAAAAAGTGGTTCAGGAAGATAGGTATAGGGATGATCTGAATTTTCTAAAACTACATACTGCTTCATTTTAATATTATGGATTTCATCTGCTGGCAACAACCTGTTTAGCAACTGTATAGCTTCAGCAATCCGCTCTCTATTTCGATAGAATGCAAGTGCAGAAGGCACTAATCCCACATGCGACTCAAATAGGGAGGCTACTCGTTGATACCGCACACTTCGTAAATTTTCATTATATGCCTCCGGGCGTTCCGTACGCCGATTTGCGCCATAAGCTGCCAGGAAGATCGCTGGAGAATCGTCCATATACAGAACTTCAGCCCATTGAGGGGGGACACCTCTCATCTCAATAAATTCATTATCACCCTGCCTCTTTAGGGAAGTATGAGCTTCTACCTGCTTTATGCTGACATCAACATCTGCCAGAACCAGTTTCGCATCAATTGTGGAGAAATTAGTGCTTTTTCTAATAAAATTAACTGATCTGAAACCTGAAGAACTTGTTGCTAACAGACTCTTGAGTACTGCTAAACAAATTGCCTGACATACTGTTGTCTTGCCTGATGCATTCTCACCTAATAAAAGATTGATGTTATCAAAACGCGGACGACAACCCGATGAGTAATGTTTTTGAGGATAGTTGAATGAAGCTGCAGTAGAATCAAAACATTTCACATTATTAATTTTAAGATCTTTGATGTACATATAATCCTCTATTTACCAAAATATCCTATGTGATATTCTTGAGAGAGCCCATCTCTCAGCTAATAGAAATAATACCCTGCTTTGAACAATTCTGCTGGGACTAGGACAAAGTTGAAACTTATAAAGTGATGTTGGCATTTGGGATATTCAGTAACTTATTGGAGCATAAGCATAATAGAATGTTTTTTCTAATGTTTCTATGTAGGTAACAGTAGGTATGATTGTGTAAATAGCTGTTCCTCAACTCTATTCAGCTATTTAATTTAAATCGGCTTATATCTCCTGAGATCTCACCACCAGTTGCTAGTTGCGCTGCCAGCCATCCCAGCAGGATTGTAAACTTAAAACCATGGCCAGAACACCCACTCACAAACGATATGGATGAGGCATCTGGAACGGTATCTAACAGGAAGTCTTCTCGAGGGGCATTGGTGTACAGACAGACGTGCGAATGTATCATGTTTAGTGAGAGATCTGGAAAGCGTACCGATGCATATTCCGTCAACTTATTCACATAGTCTCTATCCACTTCAGGGTTAACAAAGTTGGGATCGACAGTATCTCCCCGAATGTCACTCGCAATCTTAATCCCCTCACTCTCTCCATCATATGGAAACCCGTAATATAGTGATGAAGTATCGATCCACACGGGCTGCTGCGTTGGAAGGAACTGCTGAGGATTAGCGGCAACGGGTAGATAGGCAACCTGCTGGCGAGTGATAACGAGTGGAAGATTAAGCTGTCTCAATACTATTCCGATCCATGGCCCAGCAGTGATGATTACTTTGTCGAAAATCTCATCACCTTCAGGGGTTATTAGCAGCACAGAGTCATCTGGCTGTTGTTTTATGTGAGTGACTGGAGTGTTGAATCTGATCTCTGCGCCGTGCTCTCGCGCCAATCGTATATTTTGATGCAGGCAGTGATTTGCTCGCAGGAAGCCACCCTCCGGCTGAAATAGCACCTCCTCTTCGGGGTGGAAGCCCATAGCCGGATATCTTCTGGCGGCAGTGGAAGCATTGAGCAGATCATATTCCACATCACAGACATCCAGCGATGCAGCCACCTGTGAAAGGTATTCAGACTGGCCATCACCCATCATAAGGATGCCCGTTCGCTCATACAGCTTCTCGCCACAATCCTGTTCAAGTTCAGCCCAAAGTCGAAAGCTTTCTCTCATCCACTTTGTGTAGAATGGATCGCGATAAGCATACCGAATCGCCCTGGATGTTCCGTGTGAACTCCCATGAGTATGCCCCATGTGAAACTGTTCGAATCCAACGACCTGATGCCCCATGCGAGCAAGGTGACGGCAGGCAGCACTTCCAGTACCACCCACCCCGACTACTCCTACTCGCATGGTGTATCCAATCTCTTCTTACTCGGTATCCTACCATCTCTCCGATACTGATTTAGCCTGCAGGAAATGTCCAAGATAGTCTGGACCGCCAGCTTTGCTATCCGTACCAGACATCTTGAAGCCACCGAATGGCTGAATGCCTACGAGTGCACCCGTGCACTTGCGGTTTAGGTACAGATTGCCTACCTGAAACTCCTGCCTTGCCTGCTCTATATGTCGTCTATTATAGGAGAATACAGCACCGGTAAGACCATAGTCGGTATCATTTGCAATCTCCATAGCATGCTGGAAATTGTCTGCTCTGATAACCGAGAGGACTGGTCCAAAGATCTCCTCCTGAGCAAGTCTCGATTTGGGATCGACCTCGTCAAAGATAGTAGGATGCACGAAATAGCCGCTGCTATCCATCTCCTCTTTGTCTACTCCACCCATCACCAGCCTGGCCTCACTGCGACCTATTGAGATGTAGTTAAGGATCTTGTGCATGGCAGGCAGATCAATGACGGCTCCCATATAGATGCCATGCTTCACGGGATCACCAACAGCTATTTTGCGAGTGAGTGCTACTACCTTCTGCAGCAACTCATCATGAATGCTCGTGTGGGCGATCAGTCTGGAACATGCTGAGCACTTTTGACCAGAGAAGCCAAAAGCTGACTTTACAACCTCATCTGCTACTGCATCCAGATTGACACCCTCATCTACTACAATGGCATCCTTGCCACCCATTTCGAGAATAGCTTTACGCAGAAAACGCTGCCCCGGTTGAACCTTTGCTACTCTTTCATAGATATGAACACCCACATCTCTGCTACCTGTAAATGCCACAAAGTGGATATCTGGATGACCCGTAAGGGCTTCTCCAACGGTTTCGCCATCACCAGGCAGAAAGTTCACTACACCTGGTGGCAAACCGATGGATTCCAGCAGCTGCATAAACTTGGCAGCAATCACAGGTGTCTGTTCCGCTGGCTTCATTATCACTGTGTTGCCACAAACCGCCGCTGCTGTTGTCATACCCACCAGAATCGCAAGCGGAAAGTTCCATGGCGAAATTACTGCGCCTGGCCCCATTGGAAAGTAGAGCATCTCAGTCTCTTCGCCCGCAATGGGTACTGTTGCGTGAGGAGTCTGCCAGCGAATTGCTTCGCGTGCATAGAACTCCATAAAGTCGATAGCCTCCGCTGCATCGGCGTATGCCTCTGTCCAGTTTTTGCTGCATTCATACACCATCCATGCTGAAAACTCATAAATTCTGCGTCTCATTACAGCTGCAGCGGACACAAAGTATCTGGCTCTCTCATGCACGTTAAGACGCGACCAGGCAGGAAACGCATCGGATGCTGCCTGCACGGCCGCATTCACCATTTCAACCGGGCTTTCACTGCACTCTCCGATTATCTGCTGTGGTTTGCAAGGATTAACACTGGTTGACGTCTTAACTGTTTCGATATGTTTGCCACCAATTACAAGTGAATAGGATCGGCCCAGTTGACCTTCCACCAGGCTAAGTGCCTCTTCCATTTTACGTCGGGGTCGTTCTTCCGCAAAATTTGCGTAAGGGTATTCATTCACGAAGGGTGTAAGCATATACGTTATCCTCTTTCTTGCTATATAGATCAATTTTACAGATGAACCATTATACCCGCCATGGTATCATGCCTACATGCAATCTAACTGAAGTGAACATACGGAGTGAACTGATTTGGAAGAGAATAGCGGTACCGAGCAGATTACGAATACAGTTTCTGAGGAAGATCTTCGCAGGGAAAAGAAACAGAAACGATTAGCGCGGCTAGTATTCTGGTTCGCACGATGTGTTCAGTTAACACTTAGGTTTAAGAGGCTAAATCTGGAGAGGATGAAGTATGCCGAGACAGGAGCAATCTTTGTTACATGGCATGGAAGATCATTTATACCTGCAGGGGAGTTCAGGAATAAAGGGTACTGGGCACTCGTTTCGCTCTCTAAAGATGGGGCTTTACAAGCCAGAATCTTCACGCATTTTGGCTTTCAGATTATAAGGGGCTCCACTGGCAGAGGTGGTGTGAAGGGTGCATTACAGATGGCTAGAAAGCTGCGAGAAGGTGAAGTGCTTGCATTCACGCCAGATGGACCTCGTGGTCCTTCTCATAAAGTACAGCCAGGCGTAATCATGATGGCGCAGAAGTCAGGCGCACCAATCATTCCTCTTGGCGTGAGTGCAGCATGGAGGGTTGAATTCCGTAAAAGCTGGGACAGCTATATGGTACCACTACCGTTCTCACGTGCCTACTTTATTGTAGGTGAGCCATTTTATGTGCCTGCATCCATGAGCGATGACGAGCGAGACACAGTCACAGAACAGCTTGAAATTGCTATGAACATGCTGGAACGTGATGCGGAGCTTCTGGCTGGAAGAACTGCTTACGGGTGGCCTGTAACACCGCCTGAGGCCACCCTTTAAAACATTTAATGAAGGAAGTGGCGTACTCCTGTGAACACCATTGCTATGCCGTTCTGATTGCATACTGCAATCGTCTCATCGTCTTTTTTGCTGCCACCAGGTTGTATGATGGCAACAATGCCAGCTGCGGCAGCTGCCTCTGGTCCGTCGGGGAAAGGGAAGAACGCATCGGACGCCATAACTGCCCCTTTTGCTAGTGGCCCGGCCTGATTAACAGCCAGCTTCACAGACTGTACCCGATTCATCTGACCTGCTCCTACACCTATAAGCATCCGGTCGCGTCCAAAAACGATCGCATTACTTTTCACATGTCTCATCGCACGCCAAGCAAAAAGCAGCTCTTCAACTTCTTCGTGAGTTGGCTGTCGGTTGGTTACACACTGAAGCATGTCAGGGGTAACGATGAGATGGTCTGGCGTTTGAACCAGCAGTCCTCCCGTGACACGCTTGAAATCGGCTCCCGTGGCTGCTGTTTTCTCTCTCCAGCCTTTCAGGTCTCCAACTTCCAGCAGTCTCAGGTTAGCGCCCCATGCTTTCTTCTCGGTAAGTATTGAAAGAGTGCCTTCCTCATAGCCTGGCGCGATGACCGCTTCGAAGAAGGTATTCTTGCCTGTAATCTCATTGGCTGTATCGATATCTACAGGTCGTGTTAGAGCCAGGATACCGCCAAATGCCGATACTGGATCTCCCATACGAGCTTTCTTGAAGGCATCGGCTGTGGTTGTGCCTAAGGCTGCTCCGCATGGGTTTGCATGCTTGATGATGACAGCAGCCGCCATCTCCTCTTCACTGTACTCCTTAGCTGTCTCAAGAGCGGCATTCAGATCATAAATGTTATTGCAGGAGAGCTCTTTGCCATGCAGCTGTTTGGCATTGGATACACATGGCTCCTGAAGACCTCGAAGTACATAAAATGCAGCTTTCTGATGCGGATTTTCACCATAGCGGCACTCCTGCTCCTTCTGGTATGAGAGCACAAAGTTTGGAGGCAACACCTCTTCATCAAGACTGTTGATCTGGCTGTTTAACCATGCACTGATGTGAGTATCGTAGCTTGCTGTATGCGTGTATGCTGCAGCTGCGAGCCGGCGACGGGTGGTGAGCAGCGTATCTCCTTCGTTGGTACGCATCTCTTCCAGTATCGTATCATAGTCGGCTGGGTCGGTTACAACGGTAACGCTATGATGATTCTTCGCTGCCGATCGCACCATAGCCGGGCCGCCAATATCTATGTTCTCAATTGCTTCATC
>JAJZFJ010000082.1 GCA_021805395.1 bacterium | reverse complement strand
TCTGATGTTATCCTATCGATTAACGGGCAACCCACTAACACCCTCTTTTTCGAACAGGTTCCTCTCTTCTTCCAGATAGTAGCAAAACTTCATCCGGGCAGTACGGCCACAATCCGTTTTCTGCGGGGATCTACCATACATACTGCCAGGGCAAAAGTAACTACATTAGAACCATCTGAAGGGAAGGAACGACAGATTCCAGTGCTGGGTATTACAGCCAGCAATATCACACCTTTTATGGCACTCACATCTCATTTGCCAAACACCAATGGTGTTATGATTACCGGCATTCGTCCGGGATATCCTGTGGAGGAGGCTCATCCAAAACCCCAGGAGGATGATGTCATTACAGCATTGGATGGGATATCAACCCCTAATCCGACCGCGTTGGAGGGTGCCATAAAAAATGTAGTGAATCATAAACATGTGGTGATGTCCTATCTTCATAATAATGAAAAGATGCTTGCTGTGCTTAATATGCAGCAAAACAACAGTTCTGATAGTGATGTGGAGATCCCTCAAGCATGGATGGGAATTAAAACCGAGGTGCTTCTGCCTCAATTTGCTAAAACTCTTCATCTTACAGGCAAAAATGGATTTCTGGTGACCGAGGTTTTACCGTTCACCACCGCTGCCGGATCTGGGTTAAAAGTGGGAGATGTTATTACTGCTCTGAACGGAACCGCGCTTGATGCAACAAATCCTGCAGATGAAGGTATGCTTATGCAACAGATTCAAAATATGAATGTGGGGGATATAGCGAAACTAAGTGTCATTAGAAACAACAAAACGATAGATATCCCGGTGAAGCTACAAAATTCTCCCACCACTGCATCTGAAGCAAAATCTTATACCAATGATTTTCTGCAGTGCACAGTTCGTAATATCACAATTTTCGACAGAATATCGCGTCACTGGGATGCCAGCCAGAAGGGTGTAATTGTCTCAAATACTACAGAAGGCGGATGGGCAAATGTTGGAGGACTGCGGGAGGGTGATCTTATTCTATCCATAAATGGGAAACAGATTACGGATGTAAACTCATTCAAAAGTGAAATGAAATACCTGGAAAAGTCAAAACCAAAAGTGATCACTATGTATGTGAGACATCATGTGCTTACAAACTACATTTTTATTGAACCTCAATACCCTGCACCAGGGAGTGATCTTCATATTACAAAGGAGAAGAAGAAGTGAAGAGTTTATTTAATGGTTTTCTGGCTCTGTCTCTATTCGCATCTGTCACATTTGCACACGCCGACCCCAGTGCAATCATAAAGACTGTTGCACCATCCATTGTTACTGTAAAAGTGACCCAGAAAACCACAGTAGGCGCGGACGGCCAAAGCTCAAATGAAGAGTCGACAAGTGATTCTGAAGGTGTAATCATTACTCCCGATGGTATTGTGATGATCTCAACTTTGTCCTACGATTCATCCATGCTGGAAACAATGATTCTGGGTAATCTTCCTGATGGAATGAAGATGAAGAATATCCCTGAAGGCTTTCGTGTAATTGAAGGAAGAGATGTTCATGAGTATCCCGCAAAACTCGTTGCAATGGATTCCCAGTATGGTCTTACATTTGTAAAGATAGAAGCGCCTGCTGGGACAGTCTTTCCAGCCATCAGTATGGACCAGCCAACTGCTGCCACAATTGGTGAAAGCGTATTCACAGTTAGCCGATTGAATGCAGGCTATGGATATGCCCCATTTTGTACTCAGGATACCATTGGAGGCATGGTTACACAGCCGAGCTTAGCCTATATATTAGGAACTTCGAGCACGAATCTGGGTCTGCCCTATTTTGATACTAATGGGAAGCTCTTGGGAGTGCTAACCATGTTAAAACCTCTCATTGCCCCTAACATCAAGGATATGAGTATGATCTCAGCCTCCAGTCTGTTCAAACCATTTTTAGTGCCTACAACATCACTTAAAGCAGTAATTCAGCAGGCTATTGCCAAAGCATCGGCGGCAACGACAACTGCACCAGCAACCAAGTAAAACAGGAGAATAAAATGGCAGTAATGACTGGCCTTTCCGGCAATGAAATCTACTGTATGAGACTGAAGGGGCTATCGCCGGGCGACATTGTGATTGGCAATAGTGTTTACTCCATAGGTGTGGTGGGCAATGTAGGATCTGGTCTCAAAACGCTGATGGGTGGTGAGGTTGATCAGATCACATCTCTTATCCGCGATGGCCGTGAACAGTCGTACACCCGAATGGTGAACGAAGCGGAACGGCGGGGTGGTGTCGGCATCACCGGAGTATCGAATGAACTCGTGCAGCAGACTGGCAATATTGAATTCCTGTCTATAGGATCCTGCGTACACCAGGATGGAGCAAAAGCTGAGAAGCTGGGCTTCTCTACCTCAGCCGATGGTCAGGAGCTTTACTGCCAGATGGATGCAGGATTTCGGCCAGTGAAGTTCGTCTTCGGAAATGTTGCCTACTCAATTGGCGTTGGAGGGGGTGTGATGGGCTCGTTGCGTGGCATGGCACGCGGTGAAGTGAAGGAGTTCTCAGAAGTTTTCAACAGCACCCGTCATCTTGCCCTCACACGCATCGCACAGGAGGCTGCCAATCTGGGTGCCAATGCTGTGGTGGGTATCAGAACCAACATCATTCCCTTCCATGGAATGCAGGAGATGCTCATGCTTGGCACGGCCTCCTGGCATCCTTCACTACCGCCAGAGGCATCCAGATTCCCTATCACCAGCGACCTTACGAATGAAGAGATGTGGAATCTCATCAACATCGGCTACATGCCGCTGAGGCTGCTGCTGGGAGTTTCCATCTACTCGGTGGGAGTGGTTGGAGGCATCTCAGCCTCCCTTAAAGGGCTGGTGCGAGGCGAGATCAGCGAGCTCACATCGCTCATCTACGAGGCACGCGAGAATGCAATCTACCGCCTCTCATCGGAGGCCGAGGCGATAGGTGCTGATGACGTTGTGGGAATTAAAACCTACGTCTATCATCTTGGAAACAATATGATAGAGTTCATGGCGGTGGGAACTGCTGTGAAGAAGCTGGAAGGTCTGACAACTCTCTCTCCACAGCTGCCTCCTCAGGCAGTTATGCGGGATAAGATAACCCTTGTGAACATTGCCGATGGTGTTATGGCGCGTAACCTGAACGCTGGCAAGTAATGCTGATGCAGTGAAGGGGTAGGGAGTAATTCTTACCCCATTTGGGCATTTATTAATTTCCATGGCTAGCAGCGATATCCTAGTCAGCTCCATCGTGTAATTTGGCATGTAAGCTTTTCAGGTTCGCATGCGTTGCTTACAGGCTCACTATGGTAAACCAGTTCGGCAAGCCCCTCCGTAACTTCACAGTGTTTTACTCTTGCTCACGTGTAGAATGAATGTACCGTCCTAATTAGTGCTGCTCATCCTATGAATCTCAGCCACAAACTCTTCCTGAGTCACCATCGTCATCATCTGCCTCAGTAAATCTGTCATCTGCTCTACGTTCAGTTGCTGTAAAATCTCCTGAACTCCTGCAGGCTGCACTCCCCATCTCTTATCACAGAATTCTAGAATTAGAGAAACGACTGGAGCTTTGACAGCCGTTTCCGAAACCAGCAGCTTACCCAGGCTGGAGAGAGTATATGGGTCATTGAGGGATGTTTTCAATAGTGCATGCAACTCTGGTAATGCACTCATCTCCATAGACATATTTTCTGTTTGTTCATCACAAAATTTATCGCAGGTTAGCTGAATTCCTTTGTGAAAAGCAGTTAGATCGTCATACCCCTTTGTGGCATCACGATCTGTAAAGGCTACTTTTATCTTCACTGGAAATTGATAGATTGGCATCAGACAGTATTTTCCCTCTATTTGACTGCTCATTTTTGCTCGTATACTTCACGAGGAATTTTGTGCTCGCCATTGAAGCGAAGAACACAGGTTTCAATCTCCTCTAAAGTATCACAAGAGAGTTCTCACGGTCCACCTTGACATTAGACGCAAGGCGTCCCTCAGCAAATTGGCGACGGAAAGAATTGAGCTGAGATGTATAGATTCCCTCTTGACGAAGTAGAGCACCCAACTGCCCGGCACAGTGCAGGCATCGGCTAGGAGTAGAATTCGCAGCTTATCTATTTTAGTGAACTGACGACGAACTGGACGCTCTACGATGCGAGTAGTAGCAATCTTATCTTTTTCATTAGGGTCAAAACGACTGTACGATTCTGTTTTAAATTTGAACCGTCATGATTCATTCAAAATGCCCTGAATAAGTATATTATATTATATTGTAAAGTTATGGTTTGCTCAACTATAGACACTGGACAACGCCTATATATTAATAAACACTCAATTCGATGTTCCTATAATGCACTAGGTTGATTACATCTATGAGTTTGATAAGGTCAGACACTATTATGACACCTAGGGGGACCCTAAGTTGGTTACTTCAATGGGTAAGTTAATGTCACATACTTTTATTGCATAGAGCCTTTTTAACAAAAATTTATTGAAGTAATACAATTTATATGATATAATATATATCAACCGTGGTTATACTACGGAATTTACTGTTTAGGGAAAAAACATGTATAAACATGCCCCATTGCTACTCGCTGGTATTCTGATCGCATTATGCAGCCAAGTCGCTTCTAACGCTGACACTCTAACAATATCCATCTCATCTGACAAGCCAATTGCTGAGCAATATAATACAGTAACGGTAAATGGCAATCTATCACTCACATCCAGTAGTTCTGAAGCTGATTACACAAATGCTTGGATTTTAACACCTTACGAAAGATTTGTATTCTTAAATTATCAATTCGCTAACAATTGTACTCCTTCTTTTAATGTGCCAGCAGATGTAGTTGGAGAATATACAGGTGTATTGGATGTATTTTTCGATAACCCACAAGGTCAACAGATGAACCTATCTAACTCTGCTAGCCTATATCTACCAGGGCCAAGTCCAACACCACCTACTAATCCTCCTCCAACAGTAAATTTATAAATAGAAAATGAACTGAACATTTGAGCGTGAATGATCATTCAGTTAAGAGTCATATATAGCAAAGTATAGAACCCATGATATCATTTCATTAGATAAATACTTTGCTATATTATGAAACATTAATAAATGATATTTATTTAAAGGAACACTTGTTGTGATATTTGATTTTCTACTGAATTTATTGCAAACTCTTAAACGATATTTCAGAATGGTGTTTATGCTGATGAAATATTTCATCCACACATGCATACTTTGCTTTAATATTTTGATTTTTACATCACATGTATGCACTGCTGATCCTGCCGCATCTAATCATAATAGCATTTATTCAAATCCCATTTTGAAGCATTCAGTAAGTATTGATGAAGATCCTGTCTCATTAAATACATTACTGAACATGCTAAGTAAAGATGGAATTCAGCTTAAAGCTAAAGGTTATATAGGTCACCTCAAACTACAGATGCATCTGGTGAATCAGCCGATCTATCAAATTATGAAGGCATTGGCCACATTAGTTCCTGGTTCATGGGCTGCGGGAGTAAATCCTAACAGCTACTATTTTTATGAGAGTCCTAAGGCTTTACATAGTGAACATGTTTGGTGGTATCTATACGATAAGGCTGTGGTGAGGCTGGATAAGGATTGGCAAAAACATTTGGATTTAATTCTAACACAACCATATAATCTGATAGATTCAAATTCTGACATATCCCAGGCAGAAGCTGCAAGTCAAAATGCGATGAACTTTCCCATGAGAACTTTTTATACTCATCTTCCTTCATCAATTAAGCAGCAAATCATAAACTCACATCAATCTTCATTATCTACCCATTCGCAAGTGCAAATGGTTGGCGCTGCACCTATCGCAGTCGCGTTTTCACAACTATCTCCAAATGAACAAGCTCGGTACTTGGATGGAGTCACTGAATTTCAGAAATCGGGAACCAGTCAAATCAAAAAATATCTTGATACAAACCCTCTTTTGTGTTTCTCTACTCTAGGTGTGTTGTATGCATTTACCGTTGCGCCAGATGGTTCTTCGCAATATGTGTTACAAGACCCTGACGACGCTGCATCTAATCGCTGGTATCTATCATTGGATAGTGCAGCTGCTAAAATGGATCAATCGAAATTATTATACCTGATTAAGCGAGAACCAAAAAAATGTGATGATTTAGATCGTGAATTAGCTATATACCAGATGAGAAATGTATGGAATAATAATACACCAGAAAAACGCGAAAGCTCAAAAGAAAAATATGTGAAACAGAATATCCATCTATCTCCTGAAACTAATCTTATGTATCAAAATCAGAGTCCTTATTTACGCTCTGAACTTCTAACATGGTTAGCTAATGAAACTGGAATGCAATTTCTATCCGACTACTATAGCAGACCTGAAAAACCGATGACGATTTCACAAATGCATGCACCACTTAAATCAAATCTATCTACAGTTTTAGATCATATAGAGAGAACTAATGATTGCAGCTGGAAGAAAAACAGTGATGGAATTGTTCTCGTTCGTGATAACCGCTGGTATCGTGATGACAGACTTGAAATTCCTATTAGTACAATTACCAAGTGGGTAAACCAATTACCCACTTCCACTCTTAGCTACTATAAGATGGCAGCTCATAAGAAACAACTACATGCTGCTCTAATTACTCAACTGAATATAGCAGAGGCAGCTTATCAAATGTTATCGAATTATCAGATTGAGTATGGCTTAAGGTATTTTGTACGTAACAGTGATCATACACCATTTAATCCATTTGAACCAGCATATGTATTACGTCCTTTCGCCAGAACTACTATGTTCATAGAGACCTCAGAACCTTTTATGGCTTTCTTCAATAGTTTATCAGATGACGAAAGATCACTCCTGGAAAAGCATCAGCTACTTGCAAGTAATCTTAGCTCAAGACAAGCATTACTTGCTATTCATGATTTCCCTCCTCTATATTATCTATTTCGCTACCCCAAACTAGCCTCAACAGTATATTTGGAAATATCAATGGTTGAACAATTCATTTCAGTAGGTGGTGGATTGCCAAATCCTGGCCTCTATACAACTGCGAATGGATGTCTTCCACCATATTCACCGAGCTTATCTGTAGTGGATAAGGCTGCATTTACGAAGAAACTTCTCCAACTTGCTGGAAATTCATAATAATAATAATAATAATAATAATAATAATAATAAAATTTAAAATATTTTGATGAAAAGTCTAGTCATTCTTCAGCCATTAATATGACTTTGTTTCGTTGTGATATATCTTAATTGGATCATAATATTATGATGCAATTCTATAAACCAATCATATCAGAGGTTGTGGAAATGGTGTAAATTCACAAGGTAGGTAACATCACATATTATCCTGGATACATGGCATTTACGAATTGAATCAAGTTCCAGGAACGTCGATTTAAGAGTGTTGTTCTCACTGCAAGAAATGTATCTAGTTTCACATTATACCAATTCATTCTTATCTGTTTGGTGGGGCACCGTGCAACCGATTTGCATACCGATTATATCGATCCCCTCCCAATCATCTGCCCACTCAGCCAGAATTTGAAGCTAGTTCATGCTCATTGCATTATTCTTAAAGTAGTATATAGCTAGTGTTATGATTTCTAATATATATTCATATTGGTGTACAATATAGCATCACATTTTTTAGGTGCTACCATGCCATATAAATTACCAGTGATCTCTTTATCAGATGAGGAGCTTGCACAGCTTACAACTATGAGCAGATCACATACCCTTGATCATCGATATGTAGTCCGAGCACAAGTGATTCTCCTACTCTCACGTGGAACTTCTATAATCCATACATCTGATCAACTAAATCTTAGTGAAAATGCATGCAGGAAATGGCGGAAGAGATTTATTGATATGCGACTGGATGGTCTCAAAGATGAAAAGCGTTCAGGTAGATCTAAGACGATTTCTCCAGAAACACGTGTACTTGTTCTCAATGCTGCTCGCTCGAAACCTGTTGGTACACGGACTGTACCCACTCAACGAATGATTGCAAAACAGTGCAATGTGAGCCAGACTACAGTATTCAAAATCCTCAAAGAAGCAGATTTAAAACCTCATAAGACAGAGTATTGGTGCGGGCGTCCGACCGATCCTAATTTTGAGACAAAGATGATCGATATTATCGGTCTGTATCTCAATCCCCGAGATAATGCGCTGGTACTGTGTGTAGATGCAAAAACACAGATACAAGCCCTGGATAGGAGACAGCCAGTACTTCCTATGCGGGAAGGCTCTCCTAGAAGGCTCACAAATACCTATACCCGCCATGGAACTGTATCTCTATTTGCTGCACTGAGTGTTCATACTGGAAAAGTGGAAGCTCGAACGATCGAGAGGTCAACTTCCGCTGAATTTATTCGATTCCTTAAGTATCTTTATCGGAAGCATCCGGGAGTACATCTCCACGTGGTATTGGACAATCATACGGTTCATAAGAGTAAAGAGGTGAAAGAATGGTTAAAAGGCAAGCGACGAATAAC